>CBIGQT010000166.1:0-6501 GCA_966191655.1 uncultured Ginsengibacter sp. | reverse complement strand
TTCGGTCCTGATTTGTCCTTCGATTGTAATTGTTTTCATTAATATAATTTTTTTTTGAGGCGCAAAGGTAAGAAATCTATTTTGATTTGACAGGTTTAACCGCGGGAGATTACAACAATTACGAAATTTTTGCTTTATTCTTTTTAAACTGCTGACCAACCAGTCGCGACATTGAATAAAATATAATTTAGGAGACCTTTGCTTTATTCTTTTTTAGCATCTTGCTTCTAAGAAAAAGACTGTTTATACTTTTATTTTCATAAGCATTCCTTATTGCGATAGCAAATAGTTCTGAAACTGATACTACTTTTAATTTATCAATCTTTTGTTTCATAGGAATAGTGTCACAAACTACCAGTTCTTCAAGACAACTATTTGTAATATTTTCATAAGCATTGCCACTTAATACAGGATGCGTACAAAAAGCTCTCACGCTTCTTGCACCCTTTTCTCTCAATAAGCCAGCAGCTTTTGCCAAAGTTCCTCCTGTATCACAAATATCATCTATCAGGATGATATCTCTGTCTGTTACATCTCCTATTACAACCATACTGGCTATTTCATTAGCTCTTCTCCGATGTTTATCGCAGATAACCATATCAACTTCAAAGTAACTTGCAATTTCACGAATGCGGTTAGCGCTTCCTACATCAGGCGCAGCAAAAGTGAGATTTTCAAGATTAAGCTCTTCGATATAAGGAATAAAAATAGCCGACGAATCCAAATGGTCAACAGGTATATCAAAATAGCCCTGAATTTGCGGAGCATGCAAATCCATCGTTATCACCCTGTCTGCTCCGGCAGCGGTAAGCATATTGGCAACCAATTTGGAACCAATCGCAACCCTCGGTTTATCTTTTCTATCCTGCCGTGCATAGCCGTAATAGGGAATTACAGCGATTACTTTATAAGCAGAGGCACGTTTAGCCGCATCTATCATTAAAAGCAATTCCATGAGATTATCAGTAGGCGAAAAAGTACTTTGAACTAAAAAAACAAACTGACCTCTTATACTTTCCTGGTATTCTACCCCTATTTCCCCATCACTGAATTTTTGTATATTGATTTTACCCAGCGGTTCTCCAAATTTTATAGAAATTTGGTTTGCAAGGTATTGAGAACCCGTACCCGAAAAAATTTTTACATTAGGATGCATCTTGAAAGGGAATTGGTGGAAGCAAATATTTGATGAGCGAAATTATAATTAATATTGCTTGCAATAAACTCAAATTTATGGAAAGTTCTAACAAGTCTTCCACCTCTATAAAAAACTGGGCAGTGGATGACCGCCCGAGAGAGAAATTACTTTCAAAGGGAAAAGAGAGCCTGAGCGACTCTGAACTTTTGGCAATATTGATAAGTACGGGAAGTAAAAACAAAAGCGCTGTTGAACTTGCAAAAGAAATTTTAGCATTGGGTAAAAATAACTTAACCGAATTAGGAAAAATTTCCCTTAAGGAAATGATGGCAATTAAAGGAATTGGAGAGGCAAAAGCCATCACACTCGCCGCAGCGCTGGAATTGGGACGCAGACGCCAGGCCACACCTTTATTGAACAAAACATTTGTACGATCCAGTAATGAACTTGCAGAATTTCTGAAAACAAAATTTAGAGATTATTCTTATGAAGTTTTTGCAGTAGTGTACATGAATAAAGCAAATAAAATTAATCACTTTGAAATAATAAGCCAGGGAGGAATGACCAGTACGGTAGTAGACCCCCGGATTCTTTTTAGAAGAGCATTTGATGTGGAAGCCACTTCAATTGTTTTGTGTCACAATCATCCTTCCGGCAGCTTAAAACCCAGCAGGCAGGATGAGGAATTAACCAATAAAATTAAAGAAGCTGCGAAGTATCTCGATATACAGGTCGTAGATCATTTGATAGTTAGCGACGAAGGCTATTTTAGTTTTGCCGATGAAGGACTTTTATAAAGCCCATCCTAAATCCTTCCCTTCGGAGGAATTTAGGGGCCTTTACGCCTGTGCAGTTGGCCCTCCAAAATTCAATGGCAATTCTACAGCTTCGATATCCTGTATATTTCCATTAACTGATTCAAATTTTTTCACATTATCTATCATGGCTTTCATGAAGCGTTTTGCATGAGTGGGCGTCAGTATAAGTCTGCTTTTTACTTTGCTCTTTGGTGTGCCGGGCATCACATTTACAAAATCCACTACAAATTCTGCATGGCTATGAGTAATGATAGCAAGGTTTGCGTATACACCTTCTGAAACTTCTTCTGAAATTTCAATATTAAGTTGGTTGGGTTGATCTTTTGGTAAATCCATTTCTATTTTTTACAAAAATAACTATTGTTAATTAAGTACAAGAAACCCGTAAAAAATAAAAAGCGAGGAAAATAAAAACCGCCTCCAATAAGAGGCGGTTTGATGAATTCTTTAATTACCTATTCTTATTTATAATATCGATCTATTACATACCTTGTTAAGGTTGTATATTGAAATTCATATTCCCCATTAATGGGATCAGCTTTAAGTATATTTGGACCATCGGTAACTACGACACCAGCATTAGCCATAGTTGCTACATCGCTAGCATTTAATTTTACTTTAAAGTCGCTTAATACACCACCTGTATTAGTAAAAGATATTACATATCTTGGCCCTATATAATATCCGCTGGAGACTTCAACCTGGCTGGCATTATCCGCAATAAAACTGTTTACATCGCCTGTGAAAGAAGTACCGTCCGGAGGTCCAGACATTACAGGGCTGCTCCAACGGCTGAAATCCCAATTATAGTCTCCTGCAATTACGTTTCCTATTATATTAAAATACACTGTGTTAAGGTTTGAAGATAAAGCTTTACCCGAAGCATCTGTAATTGATATAGGCAACATATAACTTTGCGTTGGGTCAACTTTATCACGATAAACTTCCAATGTAGTTACAGCATATTGCTCTCCTGCGGGAATGGTTAATGATGTTGATGCAAGAGTATAGGCATCACTTGGCATCGGAAGAAAATTAGTCCCATTTGCTGCATTGTAGGCTGTTATCAATGAGGGATCCACCGCTAATGTAACACTAACAGGGCTGGTTGGCAGGTTAACAGATGCAAGAGTAGCAGTAATATTATAAGTTGCTGTATCAGCACTAAACCTGATATTATTAGCACTAAAATTTGTAAGACCTCCTTTTTGCAAAACAACATGGTCCTGTAAACCGGTAAAATCTGTTTCCAATGAATAGCCTTTGTCCTTTACGCAAGAGTTAAGATTTGCTAACAGTATTATCCCTGTTAGTAACCCTGTCCATTTATTTAATTTTATTTTCATAATTTTTTTTTTAAGTTGATATATTTTACTACTGCATCCACCATATTTTATCCACCTGGCTATCAATGGTGCCTTCAGCGGCTACATTGTCTGGGTTTCTTGAATATTCACTGGTTGTGTATTGGTACCTCGTAGGGATTTTAGGTATATCAATATATGGTGAGTAGCTTAGTGGTGTATCGCCTAAAGGGCCTGTGTAAGGAGCAGTGCCTGTGTGCAGGTAGTCAAATTTCCTGTAATCTGCGTAAGCTGAAAAACTATTAATATTATTTAATGCTGCCCATTTTTGACGTAAGATAATAGCCTGTTTCGCAAGAACGGTGGTAGCAGTACTGTAATCAACTTGTGTATTCCCGGCCTTACTTGTATACCACGCATCGAAACCTGTTGCACCCAAATAGTCGAATGATGCTGAAATGCCCGATTTATACAATGCTTTGTCATCCCCCGGAATATAACTTAAGGCCACAGCCTCAGCCTGTAAAAAATAACTTTCAGCAGCCAGCATCATCACAGCAGGCGCTGAAGGGCTAATCAATATACCAGGGCCAAATATTGAATATTTACCGTTAACAGGATTACCATTTGCTAAACCCAATTTATTCCCAACGTAATTATTTGTTCCGGGAACAGGATTAAATTCCCTGCTTAGTCTTGGGTCATTATTATCTTTGTAAAAATTAACGGCAAATTCATTGGCTGCCCAAAAATCGCCAAAACTCGATACCGGCTGGCCGCTGAGGTTATAAAAACGCTGCCAGAAAGGGTTGGCCTGTCCTGAAGAATTAACATAACCCGGCTGAACCAAGGCATCCTCGGTTAAAAACCCTGCTGGTTCCGCAACTGTTAACGCCAAATTTGGCTGAAAGAAATCAGGCTTGGTGCTTAATTGTGACATTCTTAATAACATTCTAAGGCGAACAGTATTGGCAAATTGAACCCATAGGATCGGATCACCACCAAACATAATATCTGACGTTGAACTCACAGTTGTTGGAGCCGTATTAATCAGGTCGATACCCTTTTGTATGTCAATAAATAAGCTGTCATAAACATCCATTCCTTTAGAATAAGTAGGTCTTAACGAAAGAGCCCCTTTCAGTGCATCAGCATAAGGAACATTGTTAAATAAATCTACTAAATATTGCATGTTGTATGACTTCATAATGCGTCCAACTCCTTCTAAAAAGGGTTGTCCGTTAGCGTTGGATTTATCTATTATATACTGGTAATCTTCCAGGTTATCATAAACAGATGTCCAGGTGCCGTCACCAAAAGCAGAAGTTTGCTTATAGGTGGTGCCCGGGTCATTGGCGTTTATAGCGTAGCTTCCGCTAACAGCCCACGAACCCATCCATTCACTTAGAGCGGTAGGGCCGGGATACCAGTTGGCAACTGTAACTGCCAGCGCAGCCGGTAACACCAGGCTTGGATCAGCAGAAGTAGACTGGTTGGGATTTGTATTTACATCGAGATATCCTTTCTTACACCCCGTGCCGGTCAATATCGCGATAGTTGTAAGTATTAAAAATATTTTTTTCATTTTATTAATTTTCAGTTAACTGTTATATTTAAAATGTGACATTAACATTAAACCCGAAAATGCGGGTAGGCGGATTCTGGTTAATATCGGTGGTACCAATGGTGTTACCGGTCGTGTTGGCAAATTCAGGATCTGTCCAAACATTATCTTTCGACTTAAAGGTGAAAAGATTACGTCCTACCAACGCCACGGATAATTGTTTCACGAAAGAAATATTCCTGAAAAGGGTTTGCGGCAAAGTATAAGAAAGAGAGGCTTCACGAATCTTCCAGAAATCAGCGCTGTTAATGTAGGTACTTCCCACATTATTCCAGGTGCTTGCCCAGAAATCGTTATTACCATTTTTAGTTACCACATCAGTGTTGGCTACGTATTTACCTGTTCCGTCATCATAAGATGAATTAGGAATAACAAATGGCTGCCGGCCTGATTGGGCAGAATAGGCGGAAACGCCTGTAAAATCCAATGCATTTCCAATGCTGTTATAGATCACTGCACCAAATCTTCCTTCGGCCAAAACAGATAAGGTTACTCCCTTATAACTTAAGTCGGTATGCACGCCCACAATGTACGGAGGGTTAGAGGTACCATAAGTTGTTAAATTGCTGTTTGGAGTAGGGAAACCGCTATTTTTATTAACAATGATCCTTCCCTGGGGATCTCTATTCCAGTCTGTAACTTTTATTTGAGGAAAAGCGGAGCCTTTTACAACATATTCATTGGCATCATTTCCAGGCAATTGGAAGTTGTCAATACCAGGATATAGGGATATTATCTCGTTATCATTATAGGCAAAATTAGTTCCGATATTCCATCTAAATCCGGATTTGCTGTTAATTGCCGTAACATTCAAATCTACCTCAACTCCCTTGTTTTGCATTTCACCACTGTTTAACAGCGCCGAAGTAAAGCCGGTTGCGGAGCTAACCTGAATGGGGAAGGTTTGATTTACGGTGTTAGATTGGTAAACAGCCAGCTTAAAACTTAGCTTGTTCTTAAAAAAACCAAGACCAAGGGCTATCTGCTTTTCTGTAGTAAATTCCGGTTTAATTAACCTGTTATTTAAAGCATTTGACACCGTGAAGCCCGCAGTTCCTCCATAAGGAAAATTATTAGCGGTGTTAAATACATTATCAAGGCTATAAGGGCCTACGCTCACGTTACCTGTTTTACCGATAGCAGCGCTTAATTTTCCATAACTCAGTACATTATTATCTTTTAAAGCAGCTATTGCATCAGTGAAAACAAAAGAAACGTCACCTGCAGGATAGCTATAACTTCTTAGGCTTGGATCGAGCCTTGAATCCCAGTCATTACGGAAAGAACCATGAACAAAAAGAAAATCACGATATCCCACAGTAAGATCCGCAAAAGCGCCTGTTTTCCGGTACTCAGAGAAATTCTCATATACATTTGGCGATCCCACCCTGTTTGAAATATTATAAAAATCAGGAATTACCAATTGGAGCGCAGAGGTATTAATATCTCTTTGCACTTCATCAAAAGTTGTTCCGCCCAATACTAATTTAGTCGAAAACTCATCAAATCTTTTATCAAAGATGGCAAATAGGTTACCGGTGAGGCGCTGGTTATACTGGAAGGCGTCATAGTCTGTTGCAGGTGCATCGGCGGTACCTCTTCCTGAACCGTACACAT
>CBIGQT010000165.1:0-6512 GCA_966191655.1 uncultured Ginsengibacter sp. | reverse complement strand
ATAATACCGCTGATCTTACTTATGAAATTTATGCAAGGAATTTAGGAAATGTTGCTCTTAATAATATTAATGTTAGTGACAACCTGGCCGCCATTTTTGGAGCAGGAAATATATCCAATATAAATGTATCATTTGTGCCCGGTAATAACGCTGCAAACCTCATATTAAATCCGTCTTATGATGGCGGTAACGATAGTGACTTATTGGTTGCCGGTCAAAACTTAATTAACCAAACTTCGGTAAATACAGATTATTTTTTAAAACTTCGTTTAAGCTTCCGCGTTACCAATCTTAATTCATCTGTTATTTATTTGAACTCAGCCATTGGAACTGCTACAATAGGAAGCAGTGGCACGTTAAGTTTTAGCAACGTTGCCGACTCTTCCAACAATGGATCGGAAAGCTCTGTGGATCCTAACAACGATGGCAATTCAACGGAGCCCGGAGAAAATGTCCCTACCCCATTCAACTTTAGTTTATTACCTGTAAAGTTTATTAGTATTTCTGCATCTCTGGTTACTAAAACTTCTGCCATGATAAAATGGGCTGTGGCTATCCCGACCGTTAACTCAGATAAATTTGAAGTTGAATACAGTGCAGACGGAAAGAACTGGAACACCATAGGCTCGTTGAATATCATCAATACTAACCTGGCTAATTACCAGTTTTTGCATGCCGATATACCGATAGAAAATTTATATTATCGTGTTAAAGAAATTGATGTTGATGGCAAATATGTATTCAGTAATATTGTTCTTTTGCAAAATAAAAATACCTCCGGCAGCTTCGTTATTTTTCCAAACCCTGCAAATAATTATATCACGATTACCGCACCAGCTAACGGTACCGGTAAAACGCAAATAATTCTGTATGATGCAGTGGGTAAAAAAATGAGTTATTCAATTATGGCGGCCACTGCAGAGGAAATTAATACAGCTTCACTTCCCGATGGCGCTTATGTTTTGAAAGTAATAAGCAATGGAACTACAACAACACAGAAAGTTTTGATTTTGCATAAGTAAGGCATTCGAAAAAGGTTACCGGATATTTACATAATTTAGCTTTTCATCAAAACTTTTTTTATGCCCATTAATACTGCGTTGCTTGCTGAATTAAAACATGAAGCCGTTAATACACGCAAAATGATTGAACGGGTACCAACCGATAAACTGGGCTGGCGTCCTCATGAAAAATCAATGACGATTGGAAGACTTGCAACCCATATTGCCGATATACCCATCTGGTTTGGCAGAATTATAAATGCCGATGAATTTGATTTTGCAACTGCGGTTTTTAATCGTGATGTTAAAGAAAATACAGAAGCCATCTTACAATTATTTGATGAGAGACTTAAAGAAGCAATTAGTATATTGGACGCTGCCTCTGATGAGACATTGAATGCGATATACACTTTTCGTCGCGGCGACCATATATTTTTTCAACTACCCAGAAAAACAACCCTCAGGAATTTTTCATACAATCATATTTATCATCATCGCGGGCAATTAAGTGTTTACCTGCGTTTGCTGGATGTTTCTGTGCCGGGAATGTATGGGCCGTCCGCAGATGAAACGATGTAATTGATTTATCATTTATTCTACCAGGTTTCTTTAAGTGCCGATGTTTTTTATCCGGCCAATTCACTTATCAATCTTGCTACCAACGCCGTCCACCCCGTCTGATGACTTGCTCCAAGCCCGTTTCCATCATCACCATGAAAATATTCGTAAAATAAAAGCAAATGTTCATTACCGGGTTGATTATAAAACCAATTGTCTTTACCATAAATCCTGCGGTTACCTTCGGCATCTTTTTCAAATAAACTAATAACCCGTTTTGTTAAATCATCCGCAACCTGCTTCAAATTCATTTGGATACCGGAACCGGTTGGGCATTCAACCATTAAATCATCTCCATAAAATTCTCCATATTTACGAATAGATTGAATTAAAATATAATTGATCGGAATCCATACAGGTCCGCGCCAGTTGGAATTGCCGCCAAAAAAGTTGGAAGTAGAATCCCCGGGATCATAACGGATGCTGTATTCGATATTATCAATATTAACCGCGTAAGGATTTTTTTCATGATATTTTGATAAAGCCCTTATTCCACCGGGTGAAAGAAATTCTTCTTCGTTAAGTAAATGTTCCAGAATATTTTTTAACCTGTCTTTTTGTACAAGAGATAATAAAAGTGTTTCGTTGTCAGTTCGCTCTTCGTTGGGCCAGAAACGATTATTTTTTTTACGATATTTTTCGAACCATGAAGTTCGTTTTCTAAAGTCTCCGAGTTTATCACGCACTTTTTTTTCTACAATAGATACGGCAAATAAAGTTGTAATTCCCACGATAGATTGTATTCGTAAATGAATCGGGTTAGAACCTGGTTTGGATAACACATCATAAAAAAATTTATCTGTATCATTCCACAATCCATATTGATTCAGGGCTTCAGCAATTAATACAAAATGCTCAAAAAATTTGGTAGCCGTATCTTCAAATGTTTCATCAACCATGGCAATTTCCAAAGCCATATCCATCATATTTAATGCATACATGCCCATCCAGCTTGTTCCGTCAGCCTGCTCCAACTGGTGATTACCGGGCGTTTCAATACTTCGGTTGAATACCCCGATATTATCAAGGCCAAGAAAACCTCCCTGGAAAATATTATGACCTCCTTCATCTTTTCTATTTATCCACCAGGTGAAATTGATAATGAGTTTATGAAATATCTTCTTTAAAAATTTAATGTCTTCTTTTCCCGTCATAGATTTTTCTATTCGAAAAATCTGTAATGCAGCCCATGCCTGCACCGGCGGATTTACATCGCTGAAATGCCATTCATACGCAGGCAATTGCCCATCGGGTTTCATGTACCATTCTCTCATGATGAGTATCAGTTGATGCTTTGCAAAATCAGGGTCCATCATAGCCATTGGTATGCAGTGAAAAGCAAGATCCCATGCGGCATACCAGGGATATTCCCATTTATCCGGCATTAAAAGTATATTCTGGTTTTTCAAATGTTTCCATTCATGATTTCGGCCATTAAGTTTATCCACGTTAACTTCTGTAATACCATCGCTGGTGCTTAACCACCTCTCCACATCATAATGATAAAATTGTTTACTCCATAACATTCCGCCCAGGGCTTGCCTCTGAATATTTTTTAATTCGGGAGAAATATTTTTGGGAAGTATGGCATTATAAAATTCATCGGCTTCCGCTTTACGGCTTGCAAAAATATTTTCGAAACCTTCTTCAAATCCATTACTTAATTCTTTGTCGGAAAGACGCAGGTAAATAGTTTTCGATTCGCCACCTTCCAGGCTTAGATCATAGACAGGTGCAAACTTTGTCCCGGAAGTGCTTCGGCGAAGCGCTTTTACATTTTTTTTTCCGATGATGCCATCATGAAATGCATCTTTTACAAAAAGAGTAGTATTGGGTATTCCCAACACTTTTTCGGTATTCGTAATATTATCGGTGTAGAAGGTAGCCCTTGGTTTTTGGAAGTATAAATAATAAGTGCCTAATCTTTGATGAGTAGCCTTTACGGTTGTTTTATTGTAATCGGTAATTATAGGTTTTTCTTTAAGCCTGTGATTACTCAACCGGTTATAAAACCAAAGGGTAGGCAATACCGTTAGTCCGGCTCTTTGTGAATTACGGTTATGAATATTTATTTTGATAAAGATATCTTTTGAATCCAGTTTGGCATAAGTAACTGTTACATCAAAATATTCGTTGTTATTAAAAATACCCGTATCAAGTATTTCATATTCGGGGTCAAGTCTGGAACGCTGCAGGTTTACCGTTTTAATATCTTCATAGGGAAATTGCTTTTGAGGATATTTATATAAATATTCCATATAATAATGTGTTGGAATATTATCGAGATGATAGTACAATTCTTTTACGTCTTCACCATGATTGCCATCACGGTTTCCAAGCCCAAATAATCGTTCTTTTAATATAGGGTCTTTACGGTTCCATAATGTAATTGCAAAGCATAGATTCTGAAACAAATCTGATATTCCTGCAATTCCATCTTCTCCCCACAGGTAGGCCCTGCAATGTGAATGATCGAAAGGGAAATAATTCCAGGCATCCCCAAGAGGTCCATAATCTTCCCGGACCGTGCCCCACTGGCGTTCGCTCACATACGGTCCCCATTGTTCTAGCGGTACTTTTTTTGGTAAATTATTTGCCAGTCGCTGATGTTCTGCTGTCATAGTGTTTTCAGGATTAGAATAAAATATTTTTAATCATAAATCTGTTTTCAATCAAGCTAATCCAAAAAATTTTCGATAGAATCTCATTACAAATTTTAAGTAATGTATGTTCCGCCAATAAATATACCGTTGAAACAAAAATATTTAATTATGTGCCGGATATAATATATAAATATCTGTTGGAATCAACTTATTTCTATTCTTACTATTTTTTATTGTGAGCTTTAATTTCTGATTCAGAAGGTTTTTCTACTATTTTGCTTTTTAAAAAAACATATTGCTTGCCATAAAACTTCTGCGCTTAACAATGCACCAACAGCAAATAAGGCAGGCATCAGCGTTTTGTCTTCTGCAGCAAAGGCGCCGCACAATGCAATTGAAAATACAACAACAGGAAATGCCATCATTATGCATAAACCCTTTGTAGATAAACCAATTCTAAAAGGCCTGTTGGCAAAAGGTTGTTTAAGACGTAAAACTATCAATGTTATAAATTCTAAAAATAATCCTGCGCCGTACAGGGTTACATCAATAATAATGAGTTCCTGGAAACTCCATAATATCATAAAACTTACAACCGTTGCACAAATAATAATTGAAATGAAAGGCGTTTTAAAACGACGATGAAGTTTATTAATTTTTGAAGGAAGTAAACCGTCATCTGCCATTACCTGTGGCACCCGTGAAACAGAAAGTAATACTGCTGAAAATAAGCCAAGGGCGCTTGCCATGCCACCGGCAGAAACAGCAGCGCCCAGCCATTTGCCTCCTGCAAGCGTACCCAATGCGGGATAGCCCTGTTCACTAAGCGTATATGCGTCCACGTTATAGTGTAACGTTGCAAATAATACCATCACATATACCAGTACAACTGCTGCGAATGCAATGCTCACTGATTTTAGATAAGTGCTTGCCGGCCTGTCTACTTCTTCGGCATAAGTAGTAGTATTATCCCATCCGAAAAAGTTCCACATAACAGTATACAAAGCCATACCTAATGATGGAAATGAAATACCCTTTAAGGACGGAGTTGGAAATGAAAAATGACCTGAATCTTTTATGGCCATTACGAACATTATTATAAAAGGAGCAAGCACCAGAAAGCTCAGCATTGTGGCTGCTTTGCCTACCGGGGAAATACCCAAAATATTAAGAGCAGCGCCTGACCAGATTATTATAAGGCATATTGGTATTTTAATATGAGCTATATCCGGATAGAAAAAAGAAGCATAGCTTACAAAAAGAACCGGGTAAATTGCAAGATCAACAAAAGTATAAAGCCACGTCCACCAACCTTCATAAAATCCAAAGCGTAGTCCTAATGTTTTTTTTACCCATTGATAATAACCGCCTGTAACCGGCATCATGCTGTTAAGTTCGAGCACCGTTAGTATTGCAGGTATATCCCAAAGCAATGGCGTAATTAATAAAAGTAACAATGCACCATGCCTTCCGGCATAACCAAGCAGCGGCTCAAGTCCGTAAGGTCCACCAGATACAGTAAAAAATATTATCGCTGCAAGTTGCACGATACGCAATCTCTTATGCGATGGAATTTTTTTAATCAGACATTGAAAATTAAAAGGATAAAAATGTTATTTATAGTAAAGAAACGGCAAAATAAGAAAACAAAATCATTGGAATAAAAAGAATTAGAGTGGCTAACACTTGCAAAAACTTCTTACAGGATATGTTTCATCGGATTAGAAAATTAAGTTTATTTTAGAAGTACATTTCATTTATATAGCGAGAACTTTATGCAACCAACCCGGCGGCTTGCTGCTATTCTTTTTACAGATATCGTTAGTTCTACTTCAATTATGCAAAAGGATGAAGGAGCCGCGATGTCCATCAATAAACGCTATGTTGCTATTCTTAAAAAATATGTCTCATTACACTGCGGTGAAATTGTAAATGATTATGGTGATGGAAGCCTGTGTATTTTTTCAAGTGCAACAGAAGCGATGCGTTGTGCTGTGAAACTCCAGGAACAATTTAGCATAGAACCTAAAGTGCCGCTGCGCATAGGTTTGCATATTGGAGAAATTTTTTTTGAAGAAGGCAAAGTTTTTGGCGACGGAGTAAATGTTGCATCGAGGGTTCAGTCACTTGGTATAGCTAATTCAGTCCTTTTCTCTTCCGAAATAAATAGTAAAATAAGAAATCAACAGGAGTTTAAATGTACCTTTCTCGGTAAATTTCATTTTAAAAATGTTACTGAACTTATCGAAATTTTTGCCTTATCAAATGAAGGCCTTTCTGTTCCCAAAAG
>CBIGQT010000164.1:0-6532 GCA_966191655.1 uncultured Ginsengibacter sp. | reverse complement strand
AACAACTAATTTTTTTGAAGGGTCCATCCGCCAGGCAGAAGAATTATCAATTACAGTAATTCCTGCTTCAGCAAATTTAGGAGCCAAAGAGAGCGATGTTTCGCCACCCGCTGAGAATATCGCAATAGCAGGTTTTGCCGCAATTGCATCCTCTGCAGAAACTACTTTATATTTTTTATTCTTAAATGTAATTTCTTTCCCTATAGATTTTTCAGAAGCCACCGGGATAATCTCTGAAACCGGGAAATTTCTTTCCTCTAAAACCTGCAACATTTTGCTTCCCACCAAACCAGTGGCACCCACAACGGCAATTTTCATTTTCTGTATTTTATTGTTTTAATTACTTATTTCCAAATAACGCAAATCTATAAAGGATTATCTTTAAAAAAAGCTGCTGTATATGGTTATAAAATTTTTTACATTTTTTTATATACTGATACTCATAAGCTTTTTTACAAAAGCTCAGTTTTCAGAAAACTTTGATGACGGGGATTTTATTGCGAATCCGGCCTGGTCAGGCGGTACTTCTGATTTTATTGTGAACTCATCTTTACAATTGCAAAGTAACAACACAGTTGCAAATAGCAATTATTTTCTGAGTGCACCAAATTCTCTTGCTACATCTGCTCAATGGGAAATGTATATCCAAATAGCTTTCAATCCTTCTTCTGCTAATTACATTGATGTTTACTTAACGGCTTCTGCCGGCGATTTAACATTAAATACCACTACTGGTTATTTTGTGCGCATTGGAAATACGAACGATGAAATATGTCTGTACCGTAAAGATAACAGCGGAGGGATCACTAAAATAATAGATGGTACAGATGGCATATTGAATAACAGTAATAATGTTATGAAAATAAAAGTGATCAGAGATGCAACAGATCAATGGATTCTTTACAGGGATTTAAGTGGCACCGGCAATTCTTATGCAAGCGAAGGCTCTGTTACAGATACAACTTATACATCCTCGGCTTTTTTTGGTTTTTTAATCAAACAAAGCAGTGCAAGTTTTTTTCAAAAACACTTCTTTGATGATATAGAAATCAAAAGCTATGAGCCTGATGTTATTCCTCCTGCAATACAGTTTGCTACCGCAATTTCCGCTACAACGGTTGATGTTTTGTTTAATGAACCTGTAGAAACTGCAAGCAGCCAGTTTGCAGCTAACTATTCTGCGAACAATAGTTTGGGAAATCCTGTAACTGCTCTTCAGGATGCGGCAAACCCTTCATTAATACATCTTACCTTTTCAACTATGCTAACTAACGGCGTTGCATATGCGCTAAAAGTAAATGGAGTTTCAGACCTTGCAGGAAACACCATAAGTAATGGTACTGCAAATTTTAGTTTTTATACTCCGCAACAATACGATGTTGTAATTGATGAAATAATGGCAGATCCAACGCCACAGGTTGGGTTACCAAACAGTGAGTGGGTTGAGTTAAAAAACACATCTGCATTTGCGATTAATTTACAAGGATGGAAATTAGCTGATGCTACAGGACAAACCGGTGCGATGCCTGATTTTATTTTGCAACCGGATAGTTTTGTAATTGTTTGCACGGGCTCCGCTGTTGCCGGACTTGCACCATTTGGAAATATAATTAGTGTTACCAATTTTCCTTCACTCGATAATGATGGAGACCTCATTTCATTATATACCGCCGATGATAAATCGATACACGCAGTAGCTTATACTTCAGCATGGTATCAGAATGAGCTAAAAAAGGAGGGCGGATGGACGCTGGAAATGATAGATACAAAAAATCCCTGTAGTGGTATCAGTAACTGGGAGGCAGGCACCAATGCTATTGGCGGCACTCCAGGCAGAATAAATTCAGTGGATGCAATCAATACTGATGCTACAGCGCCAAAACTTTTGCGGGCCTTTGCTCTAAATACTACAACAATAGCTTTAGTGTATGATGAACCGTTAGATAGTACAAAGGCAGCTACAGTTAGCAATTATAAAATTGATAATGGGATTAGTGTTGTAAACGCTACAGGTATTTCACCCGTTTTTGATAAAGTGAATATTGCATTGAACACGCCTATAAATATTGGAACTGTATACACTGTAACAGCGTCAAACGTTACTGACTGCAAAGGGAATTCAATAAGTTCAAAAAATGCGGCAAGATTTGGTATTGCACAGGATGCCGATAGCCTGGATATTGTTATCAATGAAATTCTTTACAATCCGAAACCTGAAGGCGTTGATTATGTTGAATTGTATAACCGGTCTCAAAAAAATATTGATCTCAGTCATGTATATATTGCCAACCGCAACAGTAGTAATATTATCAGCAGTATACAACAAATCAGCGCTGAAAGTATTTTATTATTTCCCAAAGATTTTATGATTGTTACCACAGACCCTGTAGCTGTAAAAAAGCAATACATAACAACTAATCCGGATGCTTTTATTGCAGTAAGCAGCATGCCTTCTTTTTCTGATGATGCAGGAGAAGTAATTATATTAAACGGACAGGGTAATATAATTGATGAAGTAGATTATTCTGATAAATGGCAGTTTCCTTTAATTTCCAATACTGAAGGTGTTTCCCTGGAAAGAATAGATTACGATGGTGCATCAGTACAAAGTAATTTTCATTCTGCCGCCACATCTGCCGGTTACGGCACTCCCGGTTATAAGAACTCACAGTACAGGTTAACCGAAAATGTGCAAGGCACTATCTCTGTTACGCCGGACATTTTTTCTCCGGATAATGACGGTACAGATGATTTTGCAACGATCAATTATAGTTTCCCTTCGCCGGGCTACGTGACCAACATAACGATATTTGACGCTTCCGGCCGCGAAGTTCGTTATCTTGAGAAAAATGCTTTGGGCGGCATAAATGGTTACTATCGTTGGGATGGTTTAGATGATAAGAGCAGAAAACTGCCGCAGGGAATTTATATTATTTACACAGAAATTTTTAATACCAGCGGAAAGAAGAAACAATTTAAAAATACGATTGTACTGGCAAGACGGTATTAACAAATCTGACCAGGAATACTTTTAATTATTTCGAATATTGTTGATATCGTCATCAAAGCCTTGATCTGGTAATTTGTTCAATCTTGATTTAATAATAAAGTAGCTGGTTACTGCAAAAGCTATTGCTATGAGAATTACGGAAAAGAGATTGTCATTGCCAAAAATGATAAGACCTATGAACAATCCAATAATCTCAAACAGCAACCACCCCACCACTGTATATATTTTCCATGTGGAAGACTTAAGTCCTTTATCATGGGCTAATTTTCCAATCTCTTTTGTTAGAAAATAAAGTATAACCAGGTCAAGCACAATAAAAATTTTTAATGAAAAATTAAACGAGGTTAATATCAAAATTAACCAGTTGCACAAACTCTTTTAACCGGATATCGATATCTTTTTTTGTAATTTCCTTTAATCGCTGCGGGCCAAATTTCTCTACACAGAAACTTGCCATCGCAGAACCAACAATAATAGCAGTTTTCATATTTTCAAAACTAATATCTTTTGTGTGAGCGAGATGGCCGATAAAACCACCGGCAAATGTATCACCCGCACCGGTTGGATCAAAAACTTCTTCTAACGGTAACGCGGGTGCGAAAAAAACATAACTTTCATAAAACAATAAAGCGCCATGTTCACCCTTTTTAATTATTAAGAATTTTGGCCCCATTTCCATAACTTTTTTAGCAGCCTTTACTAAAGAAAATTCGCCGCTTAATTGCCTTGCCTCACTATCGTTTATCATCAACACATCGACCATGGTTAACACTTTTTTCAAATCATCCATTGCACTTTCCATCCAGAAATTCATGGTATCGAGTACAATTAATTTTGGTCTTTGTTGTAACTGGTTTATTACGCTTATTTGTAAGGAAGGCATCAAATTTCCGAGCATCAGAAAATCAGCGCCTTGATATGAATCAGGAATTATAGGATCAAAATCTGCTAATACATTCAGATCTGTAATAAGCGTATCACGTGTGTTCATATCCAGGTGATATTTTCCACTCCAGAAAAAAGATTTTTTATCTCTTACAATTTCAACGCCGGTTAATTCTACTCCCCTGTTTTTAAGTTCATTCATTTCATCTTCAGGAAAATCGTTTCCAACGATAGAAATTTGTTGAATTGGCTTTGTGAACTGGCTGGCGGCATAAGCAACATAAGTTGCAGAACCTCCAACAATTTTGTCAATTTTAGCGAAAGGTGTTTCTATTGCATCAAATGCCATTGTTCCTACTGTAATTATTGCCATAACAGGTACTAGTTTTAATTTTTGGTTTTAGCGCTGCAAATGTAAAAGATTAATGTTGGAAGTTGGTATAGTAATTGGGCGCTATAATTTTTATTCATTTCAGAACATGCCCGTTATTAAATTTGCAATAAAGTAATATATGTTACTAAGCATTCATCCCCAAAACCCGCAGCCACGTCTTCTTGCCCAGGTTGCTGATTGCCTTAAAAGTGGCGGAATCATTATTTATCCAACAGATACAATTTATGGACTTGGTTGCGATATATACCATCCGAAAGCAATTGAGCGTATTTGCAAAATAAAAAATATTGATCCTCAAAAGGCAAAGCTCTCTTTTATTTGCAGGAATTTGAGTAACCTGAGCGATTACACCAAAAGTATTGATACACCCTTATATCGTGTTCTTAAAAATTATCTTCCCGGTCCATATACTTTTATACTTCCTGCAAGTAAAGAAGTACCCAAACTTTTGAAAAGTAAAAAAGATACGGTGGGCCTTCGTGTGCCCGATAACGTTATATGCAGCTCAATTCTTGAAATATTGGGTAATCCTATTTTAAGCGCATCTCTTCCAGGAGACATGGTTGAAGAATATACTGATCCCGCAATCATTTATGAAAAATTTGGAAAACTGGTAGATTATGTAATTGATGGTGGCATGGGTGGCATTATTCCCTCTACAGTAATTGATTGCACCACAGAAGAATGGACTGTATTGAGGCAGGGATTAGGCGAATGGAGAGCTTAAAAAATCAAGTTCCGGCTCGCCAATAGTAAGTGACGCGGCGTAAATATTAAAGCTCTTGCGATGAAAGCGGCACAACCCATTCTCCCTAATAGCATTTCGATGTTCCGCAGTTCCATACCCTTTATTGTTGTGCCAGCAATACACCTCATATTTTTTATGTAACTGAACCATGTATTCGTCCCTGTAAGTTTTAGCAAGCACACTGGCAGCCGCGATAGATGCATATATGCCATCTCCTTTTATAATACAATGATGTGGAATTTTTTTGTAAGTCTTAAAACGATTGCCATCAATTAGTAAAATATCTGGTTTATTTTTTAGCTTGTTTAAAGCGAGATGCATTGCTTTATAAGATGCTTGCAGAATATTGATGCGATCAATTTCATCGTTGTCAACAGATGCTACCGAATATGCTATGCTTTCTTTTTCTATTATTGGCCTAAGCTGTTCTCTTTCTTCCCGGCTCAATAATTTCGAATCGTTGAGTAATGGATGATAAAAATCTTTTGGCAGTATAACAGCCGCCGCATATACAGGTCCTGCAAAGCATCCACGGCCAACCTCATCAAGGCCGGCTTCAGAAAATTTATTATGATAAAAAGGGAGAAGCAATTTTTTTTCAAAAATAAAAGACGTTTTGCAAAGTATAATATTGTTTTTTCAACATTGGTTTTAAATAATTATTGTTTTCATCTCTGTGCTTTTGCAGGGTTAACTTTGCGGCAAAATAGAAATAGATATGCAGGCTGAATTAAAAAAGAATGCTTCTGGCAATGTTGCAAAATGGCTTTTTGCGGGAGTTATCATGCTAATGGTTCAGATTTTATTGGGTGGTATTACCCGTTTAACTGAATCGGGATTGAGTATTACAGAATGGAAGCCAATCACCGGCATATCGCCGCCACTTAATACTACGCAATGGATGGAAGAATTTGACAGGTATAAACATACGGACCAGTTTCGTTATTTGAACAGCAATTTTTCGTTAAGCGATTTTAAATTTATTTTTTTTTGGGAATGGTTTCATCGTACCTGGGCAAGATTGATGGCGCTGGTTTTCATTATTGGCTTTATATATTTTTCTATAAAAAAAGAATTCGGAAAAGAAATGATCATTCCTTTTATAATATTATTTCTTTTAGGAATTATGCAGGGGGCCATTGGCTGGATAATGGTAAAAAGCGGCCTTGTCCCGGAAAGAATGTTCGTGGGCCACATAGAACTGGCTACTCATTTTATGGCAGCTCTGTTATTATTGGGCTACACTTTATGGTTTTCACTTAGCTTAACCATTCCGGCAAACCAAATAACTGTAAATAAAACTTTGAAAAGAATTACAATAACAATATTGTGCGTTCTTTTTATGCAATTAATTTATGGAGCATTTATGGCGGGCCTGCATGCAGCAACAGCAGCGCCTACATGGCCGAAAATAAATGGCGAATGGATACCACGTTCGGCTAATGATTTATCACCCGGTTGGAGAAATTTTATAGATAATAAAATTACCATACAG
>CBIGQT010000163.1:0-6578 GCA_966191655.1 uncultured Ginsengibacter sp. | reverse complement strand
AAATTTTTATTTATTGCCATTGTTACGACTTTATTCGTAGGCAATATACGATTTAGTTCGTAACGTAAAATATTTTTTTTGATTAATGGTATTTTATTAACTTATTTATAAACCTTGTAATTAATTTTTATAGTTTTATTTAAATGTGGTTAATGATTTTGTTTTCATAATTATACAGGTTAAGTTCGTTGTAAAAATAGTAATAGATGAAAAAGGAAGAGATTAAGTTTAGCATTGCATTATATGATTCTATTGATGAACTAAATAGTGAAGATGCCTTGCTTTTAAAAGAAGCGAGAAGGGTTACACAATTTGCTTATGCACCTTATTCAAATTTTAGAGTAGGAGCCTTTGCCAAATTAGAAAATAGAAAAACAGTCAGTGGCACCAATCAGGAAAACGCTTCATTTCCGGCAGGAATATGTGCGGAAAGAACGTTGTTATCAACCGCTTCATCTCTATTTCCCGGAGTTGGAATAGATACGATTGCCATTAGTTATGATAACACCAAAGGCAGTAGCGACAGGCCTGTTAGCCCTTGTGGCATTTGCCGCCAATCTTTGGTTGAATTTCAGGATAGAACAAAGAAACAGATTCGTATCATTTTAAGTGGAAGTACAGGAAAAGTTATGGTTATAGAAAATGCAAAAGATCTTCTTCCTTTAGTATTTAGCGCTGATGATATTAAATAAGCTAATCAAGTACGTTCAAACTTTTTTCAATAATTTTTATACAGTCGCTTATTTCTTCTTTGGTAATAACTAAAGGTGGTGCAAACCTTATTTTATCTCCATGAGTTGGTTTAGCCAAAAGCCCGTTTTCTTTTAATTCCATACATAAATTCCAGGCAGCATTCTCATCAGGATGATTAATAACAATTGCATTTAGAAGACCTTTTCCCCGAACTTCTTTTATATGAGTTGAATTAATTTTTACTAATTCCTGTCTAAAAAATTTTCCAATTGCTTCAGCATTTTCTGCAAGACTTTCTTCTTTTAAAACTTCTAACGCACTAATCGCAACTTTACAAGCCAATGGGTTTCCACCATAAGTGCTTCCATGTTCGCCGGGCTTAAGGGTAAGCATTATTTCATCATCAGCAAGAACAGCACTTATTGGTAAAACACCGCCACTAAGCGCTTTTCCCAATATTAAAATATCCGGGCGAACATTTTCGTGATCACAACAGAGCATGCGCCCGGTTCTGCATAATCCTGTTTGAATTTCATCGGCTATAAAAAGAACATTCGCATCAGCGCAATATTGTTTTGCTTTTGAAATATAACCATCGTCAGGAACAATAACCCCGGCCTCGCCTTGTATGGGTTCAACCAAAAAACCTGCAACATTCTCATCTCTTAACGCTTCAGATAATGCATGAAGATCGTTAAATGGAATTATTTCAAATCCCGGAAGGTATGGCCCGAAATCTTTATTTGAAACAGGGTCTGTGCTGAAAGAAATAATACCTAATGTTCTTCCATGAAAGTTACCGGAGCATACAATTATTTTAGCTTTATTATCAGGAATTTTTTTTACCGTATATCCCCAATGCCTGCAAAGTTTTAAAGCTGTTTCTACCGCTTCGGCACCGGTGTTCATTGGTAACACTTTATCATACCTAAAATACTCTGTAATATAACGGGTAAATTCTCCGAGTGCATCGCTATGAAAAGCCCTGCTGGTGAGCGTTAGCCTTTGAGCTTGCTCAATTAATGACTGAATAATTTTAGGATGGCAATGTCCCTGGTTCACTGCAGAATAAGCGCTCAGAAAATCAAAATATTTTCTTTCCTCAACATCCCAAACATAAATACCTCCTCCTCTTGTAAGAACCACCGGAAGAGGATGATAATTATGAGCGCCATATTGATCTTCAAGGTGAATAAAATAATCCGTTTGCGAAGCAGTTGATTGAACTGACATAAAGAAAATTTAAATTAAATAGATAAAATAAGAAAGTGTTGGGAACAGGGGGCGATATCGTTATGCCTTGTGATCTAAAAAATCAAGATTGGCAGAAAGAAATTGTTGTATGTAAGAAGAATTGATCAATGGTAATATTTGATCGTAAAGGTATTAATTATTTTAAAACTTTAAAATTGAAGTTTCATTATACTATTTGGAACAAAATCAACTTGCCTTTGTAAGATGGTGGAAAAAACCTGGTTCTATATTGTAATTAATAGTATTGTTCTTTTTAAAGATTCCAAAAATAGTACTGCCGCTTCCGCTCATTGCAGCATATTCAGCCCCTGCCTTATAAAGATCTGTTTTAATTTTTTTAATTAGCGGATATCTTTCAAAGACATAATTTTCAAAATCGTTACTTAATTCTTCCTTCCATGTTTCAATGGGCTGAAGAATTATATTTTTTATTTTTTTTTCGGGAATAACCGGGTTAATTTTTTTGAAAGCTTCTGCCGTACTAATGTGTATCCGGGGATTTATCAATAAAATTTTATGGTCTGAAAGAGATAGGTTTATTGGTTCAAGAATTTCTCCACGACCGCTTGCGATAGAAGGTTTATTGAGCAAAAAGAAAGAACAATCACTTCCTAATTGTAAAGCATACACGAGCATATTGTCCGGCGAAATATTAAGATTGAATTTTTCATTTAATAATTGTAACATAAAAGCCGCGTCCGAAGAACCGCCTCCAAGGCCTGCTCCAATTGGTATTGCTTTGTGCAAGTGAATATATATTTCGGGAAGCTGAGGGTAATCTTTTTTTAAAAGATTAAAAGCCTTTAAGCATAAATTATTTTCTGCATTACCCGCACTAATTCCGGTTACGGTAATATGTGTTTTATTTGAGGAAGGAATTATTTCAAGAGCATCCCGTAAATCAACCGGAAAAAAAACAGTCTCAAGATCATGAAATCCATCTTCTCTTTTACGAAGGATATTAAGGCCAAGATTTATTTTACAATTAGGGAAAACTATCACTATTTATACGAATTGTCAGCCACGAATTACGCAAATTTGCACGAATTAATTATTTAACTAATAAACCAACTAATTAACTTGCTCTCCTTGTTTTTATTTCATCTCTTATTGATGCAGCTTTTATGTAGTCTTCCTGCTCGAGTACTTCACCCAATAAAGTTTCAAGATCCGCAAGAGATAAATTTTTGAGATCATCACTATTGGTATCGGAGTGTGATACGACAACTTTTTTCTTCTTATCATCTTCTTCCATTAAAATTCCTGCGCTGTCAAGAATATTATCGTAGGTATAAATAGGACAGCCGAATCTTACTGCAAGCGCAACAGCATCCGAGGTACGGGAATCAATCTCTACCGTATCATGTTCTGTAGAACAAACCAATTTTGAATAAAAAATACCTTCCTGTAAATCGTTAATAATTATCTCGTGAAGTTCGATATTAAATGCCAGCATAAAATTTTTCATGAGATCGTGCGTGAGTGGCCTGCTGGGTTGCATTCGCTCTAATGCAACTGCGATTGCCTGCGCCTCAAAACCTCCGATCACTATTGGTAGCCTGCGTAATCCGTTAACTTCACCCAACACTACCGCATAAGAATGCGTTTGTGTAATACTATGAGAAAGGGCAACTATTTCCAGTTCTATTTTCTTCATACCAATCCCTCCAGGTTATAAATTTTTGATATTGGCAAATATATAAAAATTAAAGCCTTTCATAAATGAAAAGCTCCTTTGAATAAAATGGAAATAAATTTTACTCATTCATTATTATTTTATGCTCCTTTTAATTTTTTTACCGCCTCAGTAATTTTTGGAACTACTTCAAATGCGTCTCCTATGATTCCATAATCTGCTGCTTTAAAAAATGGCGCTTCCGGATCTTTATTAATTACCACAATTGTTTTACTGCGATTTACACCTGCAAGATGCTGAATTGCTCCGGATATTCCAATGGCAATATATAAATTTGGCGCAATGGCAAGACCTGTCTGGCCAACATGTTCATGATGTGGCCTCCAGTCGCTATCGCTAACAGGCCGGCTACACGCAGTTGCAGCGCCAAGTGCTTTGGCAAGATCAGTAACAATTCCCCAGTTTTCAGGACCTTTTAATCCACGGCCACCACTAACTACAATTTCTGCTTCTGATAAAGGAACTTCGCCAACAATTTTATTTACTTCTTTTACTTTTACTTTCGCCTCAGGAACTGTTACACTTAATTCTGCTACTTCTGCAACACCTTCGCCTTCTGTAATTTTATAAGCATTGGCGTTCAGTGAAATTATTTTTATGTCCGTTTTTATGGAAACATTTGCGAATGCTTTGCCACTAAAAACATTTTTCTTTACCACAAATCCATTGCTTAATTCGGGTAACGCCACAGCTCCTGAAACCAATCCTGCTTTTAGCTTAACAGATAAACGCGGAGCAATTGCTTTACCATTAAAGTTGTTTGAAAAAATGATCACTTTTGCATCTGTCTTCTTTACGGCTTCGGCAATTATATCGGTAAACACAGCATCATCAAAATTATTAAGCGATTCATTTTTTGCAATATGAATTTTTTTCAATCCATATTTGCCCAGGCCGGCGAGATCATCATTTACTGTTCCAAATACAATCCCTTCTGCCGTCGTACCAAGCATTTCTGCTACTTTAGCGCCATAAGATGCTGCTTCTAAAGAATTCTTTTTTATATGGCCTTCGGATTGATCAAGAAAAATTAATACGCTCATTTTATGAATTAAAAATTAATAATTGGTTAATTAAAATACTTTAGCTTCTTCGTGCAAAAGCCTTACCAGTTCTTCAGGGTTATCTGCCGGAACTAATTTCACGCCGGCTTTTGGCGGAGGCAATTCAAAAGAGCCTATTGAAGTGAAAGTATCAGCATTTACCGGTTCGGTTACTTTTAAAGGTTTGGTTCGTGCGCCCATAATGCCCCTCATATTAGGAATGCGTTGTTCTGCAACACCTTTCTGGCAGCTAACTACAGCCGGAAGTGTTACCTCATCTGTTTCTTCGCCACCTTCTATCTCACGGTTAACCGTAGCCGAAGTTCCGTTAAGTGTAAATTTTGTAGCTAAGGATATGTACGGCAACCCAAGTAATTCAGCAACCATACCACCAATAGAGGCACCGTTATAGTCGATGGTTTCTTTTCCGGTAAAAATGAGATCGTAATTATTTTGCTGTGCAATTGCCGCAATTTGAGAGGCGATATAAAAACTGTCAGCGCTGCTACTGTTCACCCGGAAGGCTTCATCACCGCCGAGTGCCAAAGCTTTACGGATAATAGGATCATTATCTGCGCCACCTACATTTATTAAGTGCAATACCGTTGACGGATCGGCTTCTTTTATTTCAATAGCTCTTACCAAAGCATACCATTCGTCGTAAGGGTTTAAAATGAATTGAACGCCCGCTTCAGCAAATTTCGTATTGTTATCAGTGAAGGCTATTTTTGCTGTGGTGTCAGGGGTTTTACTAATACATACAAGAATCTTCATGAACCTCTTTTTTTTTGATTTGCGAAGATACTAAGGAAACAAAACGTAAAAAATTATTTGATGGACAGGATAGAGAAACTTAAAGAATACATGAAAACTGCTGAAAAGGATAGTTTCCTGCAGCATGCGCTGGCATTAGAATATATTAAAACAGGCAATAATGAAGAAGCCCGAAAATTGTTTAATGAAATATTAAAGAGAGAACCTACTTATATAGGCTCTTATTATCATCTTGGAAAAGTGCTTGAAAAACTGGGAGATAATGCAAAAGCCCTGCGTGTTTATGAAAGGGGAATGGAAGTGGCTAAAGAAGCCAATGATCATCATTCATACAGGGAACTTCAGGGGGCTTATGAAGACCTGGACGATACCGAATCTGCATAACCGAAGTACAAATGTCTCTTCTTCAAAAATTTACTGATAATATAAAAAAGGAAAATCTTTTTCAAAAAAATGATCGTTTACTATTGGCCGTTAGTGGTGGAGTAGATTCAGTTGTATTATGTGAATTATGCAAACAGGCTGGTTTCAAATTTGAAATAGTACACTGTAATTTCCAATTGAGAGGAGAGGAGAGTGAGCGTGATGAGGCCTTTGTAAAATCACTTTCTGAAAAATACAAAGCAGAAGTTTTCATAAAAAAATTTGATACGAAGCAATACGCGGAAGAGAAAAAGATTTCGATACAGGTTGCCGCAAGGGAATTACGATATGAATGGTTTGAGAAGTTAATTGCCCTGACAATTGACACCAGGCAAACAACCACCAGCGGGTTTTCCAAAACATCACACATCGTACATTGCACATCGTACATTTTAACAGCTCATCATGCCAATGATAATATTGAAACAGCTTTGATGAATTTTTTTAAAGGCACCGGGATTAAGGGCTTACATGGAATTTTGCCAAAACAAAAAAGAATTATTCGCCCACTGTTATTTGCAAAAAAGGAAGAAATACTTCTCTTTGCCAAAGAAAATAATCTGTCTTTTGTTGAGGACTCCTCTAATATAACTGACAAGTACACACGAAATTATTTTCGCAATCAATTGATTCCGTCTATTCAAAAAATTTTTCCGCAGGTTCACTTAAATTAAAAAATGCGAAGATCATATATG
>CBIGQT010000162.1:0-6595 GCA_966191655.1 uncultured Ginsengibacter sp. | reverse complement strand
CATTCCCGAGCCGGACAGAAAAGCAAAAATAGAAACTCTTGCCGCTTTAAACCTTATGCCGGCAAGGATCTATGAAGCTATCCGTATTCGAGATTCGTTAAGCAATGTGAAAAATAATTCTCATAATATTGAAATGGGTCTGGTTAAAAATGCGAAAGATACTTCAGGAATTGATGAAGATGATGATGAAGATTCCGATGTGCTTTACAAATCAAAAAAATCCGCTGACCAGGATAATTTAATAACAGATACATTACCTTCCAAAAAAAGTAAGGGAGTTTTGAAACAGAACATGGAAGCTACTTTGCCTGAAAGACAAAAGAAACAAGACACCACCCAAAAAGTAAAATAAAATTGATTTTAGCGTTCAATGAGTAACCAGGCCATCATATCAAAAGGAATTGATTGGGTAACCGTATGGTTTTATATAATTTTAGTTTGTATCGGCATTCTTTGTATTTTTTCAGTGGAATATCATACTAATGAAAACATCCTTCAGAATATAACAGGGCTGAAAAAAAATTATTCAAGGCAAATATTATTTCTGGGGATCTCAGCAGTAATGGCTGTTATTATTTTATTAACCGATAGTAAGTTCTTTACAGCCACCGCTAATATAAGTTATGTGCTGGGTATTTTTCTTATGATAGCAACATTTGTTGTCGGTAAAGATATCAATGGTTCAAAGTCATGGATTCCGTTAGGATTCTTCAACCTTCAGCCCGTAGAAACCTGTAAAATTTTTACAGCACTTGCACTTTCCAAATATTTATCAAGAACTGAAACAAATTTTGATAAACCCAGATCACAACTTATTGCAGCAGCCATTATACTAACTCCTGCAGCATTTTCAATTCTGCAAAATGAAACCGGGCTTGCTTTGGTATATTTTTCTTTTCTTATTCCCATGTATCGGGAAGGGTTGCCGGCAATATATCTCATCATTGGCTTTTCATTTGCAATACTTGTAGTAGCCACTATTTTAGTTGAAAAAAATACATTGGCAATTATCCTTACAGTAATTGCAGCTTTATCCGTTTTCATTTTTGGAAAAAGTATTAAGCGGGATAAAAGTATCCTTGTTGTAATACTTGGTGTTTGGATGTTATGCATAAGCATTCAAAGATTTGCCGTTCCATATATTTTTAAGCATGTTTTGCATCCTTATCAGGTAGAAAGAATCCTGAATACTTTTGGTGTAGACTATGTTCCGGATGATAATGCTGATGCAAAAAAGATGAATGAACAAAATGATAAGAGTGAATTAAAAACAAAGGAATTAAAAAAGGCAAAAGAAAATTATAATGTGAAGCAATCAAAAATCGCTATTGGCTCCGGAGGAGTTTTCGGTAAAGGATTTTTGAAAGGAACACAAACACAAGGAGATTTTGTCCCGGAACAACATACCGATTTTATTTTTACAAGCGTCGGAGAAAACTTTGGATTTCTCGGTAGCAGTTTTGTTATTATTTTATATTTATTATTCATATTAAGAATTGTATTTCTTGCAGAAAGGCAAAGAAGCATTTTCAGCCGTGTGTACGCATATAGTGTTGCTGCTATTTTATTTTTTCACGTTACTATAAATATTTGTATGACCGTTGGCCTGGCGCCTGTCATTGGTATTACTTTACCGTTAATGAGTTATGGCGGTTCTTCTTTGCTGACATTTACTATATTAATTTTTATTTTAGTTCGCCTGGATGCAGACAGGCAAATGGTATTACGATGATGTATGCTAAAATAATTTCTGGTTGATAAATTATTTGAATAAATAATTATAAAAAATTTATGAAGCTTATTCCTTTAAGTGAAGGTGCTTTTACAGTTGATCAAACAAAAAAGTTTGTTCCTTTTCAGCTTGATAAAGATGATTTACAGCAGAGAACAAAAGGAAGTCTTTTAGTAGAAATTCAACCATTTGCCGTTGTTACATCGAAAGATATTCTTTTGCTAGATACGGGGCTTGGCTTTGCAGACGAACACAATGTATTACAAATACATAAAAATCTTGCTTTGCATGGAATAAATTCTTCAGATGTAACTAAAGTTTTACTTTCTCATCTGCACAAAGATCATTCGGGAGGGATAGCAATGCCGGATAAAAAAAAATTAAGTTTTGAAAATGCAACTTATTATATTAATAAAGAGGAATGGAATTTTGCATTTCAAAAAAATTCTCCGTCTTATATTACTGAAGATTTTATACGCCTTAATGGAAATAAGCAATTACAGTTTTTAGAAGGTAACGGTACCATAGACGAATATATTTATTATGAAATGACAGGAGCGCACAGTCCTTATCACCAGGTTTTTTTAATTAATGATGGTAACGAAAAAGTATTTTATGGTGGCGATGTAGCTCCGCAATTACAGCAAATGAAAAACCGTTTTAAAGCAAAATATGATTATGACGGAGCAAAGGCAATGGAGTTAAGAAGCAAGTGGTGGCAATTGGGCGAAAAAGAAAAATGGACTTTTCTTTTTTATCATGATATTAAATATCCTCTGTACAAATTTGAATAATAATTTATAAAAAAGGCCTGCCCTAAAAAGGGCCGGCCGTTGCTAACCTATGAAAAACACCTAGTTACAAAAATAGGAGAAATTTTAGTTTCTCCAATTATGATTTTATTTTAATTCTGTAAGTATTTTAAATTTACTTGTGAAGCTGGTTAAACCGTTGCGGGTTGCGGTTTTGAAGCCGTCGGATTAAAAGGCCACGAAAATCTTTTTCTGCATTAAAGAGCCTGTTTGTCTTATCCCGCCCCAATATTTTTTCAAAAGAGCCTAAATATTTTTTCCTGGTATCTAATAATTTTTCCTCTTTATATAACGGTGGATGATTGGGATCGTTATCCGATTCAATGCTGTGTACTTCCTTATCATACTGATTATAAACAGGCCAGAATTTTTGCGCTTCATCAGGAGTGAGTTGCAATTTCTGAGTAATGAAAGCAATTTTTAAAGATTGAATTTTTTCCGCTCTTGTTTCTTCATCAGGTACCTGGGCTTTAAGTATTGAAAAACTGCCAGAAATTATAAATAAAAGTATGAGTAAATATTTTTTCATCTTAAGGAGTTAGTTGCTACCGTTAATATTATCTATTTTATCCAGGTACTCATTCAATGTATTATCATCAATTAAATAATCAGCAGGGCTGGGCATTTCGCTTACATCTGTATTATTGATGAGTAATTCATTATCCATAACATTCCCATTCTTCTCAAGATATTTAGCAATATCAGCATCATCTAATTTTGCAATTCCTGCATTTAATTCTGCCTCAGTTTTATATTGAAATGAAGCGTTAAAATATGCAGGAAGGGATGCATACACCGAAGAATTATTGTGAGATGTGCCTTTGAATACCTGAAGAGACGTTATGGTAATAATGCCGGCAACAACTGCTGCAGCTGCATATTTAAGCCATGAAGTTCTTTTTTTCATGGAGATAACTTTAGCAGGAACCGGCATTAATTTTTGAGTAACACTTGCAGTAAGAGATTCAAAATATCCAACAGGAACTGTAAATATGTTTTCACCTTTTAAGCTATATAACATGGGTGAAAGAATGCGTAATTCTGCTTCTGCATTCTCAGCATCTCCCGTGTTGTACAAAATTGAATCGCTTAAATTATCAAAATAATTTTCAGGAACTGTAAATACGTTCTTATCTTTTAAACTATATAACAATGGAGAAAGATTGCGTAATTCTTCCCCGGCATTTTCAGAAGTAGCCGCTTTAACTTTTGCAAGAATTAAGTCACTTAAGGTATCAAAATATCCAGCCGGAACATCCTGAAAATTTCTCTTATTAATATTTTCTACAACAGTAGTAGTATTGAGTATTACATAGTTAGCAATTCTGAATTGTAATTCTTCAAAATATCCCTCCGGCACACTAAATACATTAATCTTATCCTGGGCCGCCAATAGCGGGCTTATGGTCATTAATTCATTTAATATTTCCTGAGAATTCTTCATTCGGTTTATGAGACTAATTTAAAGGTATTAAGTTTAATTATTAAGGATAAATTCTTCAATTTTTTTTGCAGCGTGATGATAACTGGCTTTTAGCGCACCTTCGCTGGTATCAAGTATTCTGCTCATTTCTTCATAAGGCATTTCATCATAATATCTTAAATTAAAAACAAGTCTTTGTTTTTCAGGTAAATTCTGAATACCTAACTGCAGTTTCCATTCAAGTTTATTGGCATCAAAGTTTGAATCGCTTTTCAGTTTATTACTCAGCCCGGTTTCTACATCACTCAACGATACTGAACTTCTTTTCTTCTGCTGGCTCAAAAATGTAAGAGATTCATTGGTTGCTATGCGATACAGCCATGTATAGAGCTGGCTGTCTTCCCTAAAATTTTCAAGTCCTTTCCAAACCTTAATGAACATATTTTGTAATACATCATTTGTATCCTCGTGGTCAACGATCATTCTTCGTATATGCCAATAAAGTTTTTCTTGGTATTTTTTTATAATACCAGTAAAAGCCTTTTCCCTGGTTGCAGGTTCTTTAAAACTTTGTAAAAGTTCCTGGTCATCTGTTTGAGAGGTCATAAATATTTTATATCTGGGCAAAAATAGAAAAAACCATGTGTATGACTGTAATCTGAATCAAACGTTTAAATATTATATCTTATTTCTTAACTATCATTTTAATAAGTTCTGAAAATCCAGCTTTTATAAATATCTTTTTGGGAAGAGAGTTTAGTAATTTTATTTCTTCTCTCACGCTACTTTCATTATCAAGAAACTTAAAAATAGCTGAGGCTTTATTCTTTTTAAAAAGAATCGAAAAAATAGTTTTTCCTTCTAATAATTTTTTTGAAAGGATATGTAACAGGGTGCTGTCATAAAAGAGAAATCTTTTCTTTAATTTTTTCTTTTTTGAAAGATTGTCTTTTACAATTAATTCCGTTACTATTTCATCTGCCTGCTTTTGTATGAATTTGAATGTATAGCCTGTGGATGCTTTTGTTTGTCCACCCGCCGTTCCAATGAAGTACATACCGTTTTTAAAATAAGGAAACTTTTCGTTCGTCATTGGTATAATGCCAAATTCTTCTTCAGCAATGGTATAGCTGCCGGGCGCTAAAAATTTTTCTATATATAATTTAAGTTCATCATTGTACTCATCACCACATAAAATAATTTCACTAAATAAAGTATATTCAACTAAGGCTTTGGTAGAAGATAACGGTAAAACATATACGAAAGTAGTTCCATATTTTTGTTCTACGCTGAAATCCATAAGTGTTGCCTGAACAGGATTAAATATATCAATTTTAGTTTCTATTATCCAGCCTTTAAAATGCTGTAAAAGATAAAATTTATGTTTTTTTTGGTAAGCCGGAATGTGGAGGGAATTAAAGATTATAACATTCTTGTTATAAGACAACATTTCATTATTTAGCTTTATTCCAGTTACTTTATCATTGGCGTCTTCAAATAAAATTTCACCATAAATAATATCGATATTTTTCTGAAGTCTTATTTTTGAAAAACATGTTTCATAAAAATCAATTCCTCTTATCATTTTATATTGATAGTTTCCCATCTCCAAAGGGATAGCATCAGTTCCCGTGGTTTTAAAAAAAACTTCATCCCATTTGCGGTAAACGATGGTTTCAAAAAAACCCCGCTCCTTTTCCCAAAAACACCAGGTGCGATCATTTTTTGTTTTAGTTTGCCTGTCAATGATAAGAATGTTTTTTTCTGAAAATTTGGTTGAGTGGATCATTCTCATAATTATGCTTAAAGAAGCACAACCTGCACCAAGAAAAATATAATCGTACTTATTTGCCTGCATGTTTAGCAATTAATAATCTTATATGATTGAAGATAATTTAATTCGTTAGCAGCGGGAAAAGAAATTGAAAGAAGAAAAGATTTATGAAAAATAAATCGATAATCATGAAACCGCAGACGAAGTATTAGTAATGGTTCTATTTTTTGCGGATCGCTTTTTGTCCGCTCTCACTTTGTCACGGTATTTTTTTGAAACCATCAGCATTCCGAAACTTTCACCGTCTTCCTTTTCCAGATGCTTATGGTGCATTTTATGCGCCCATCTTATACTTCTTACATATAAATTATTACTTCGTGTAAAAAGTTTAACGCGTTGGTGAATTATTACATCATGTACAACGAAATAAGCAAAACCATATAGGGCAATACCAGCGCCTATGGCCGCCAGCCAGAATTTATTGTCAAATGTTCCAAACAAAATGCAAAGAATACTCGGAATAGAAAATATAAGAAAAAAGGCATCGTTTTTTTCAAAAAATCCAGGTCCCTTCTTGTGATGATCTTCATGTAAATACCATAAAAATCCATGCATTACATATTTGTGCGTAAGCCAGGTTACTCCTTCCATTGTCAAGAAAATAGCCAACATAATTAGTATAAACAAAAGTGCCTGCATTTAATTACAAAAGTAAGATTTTAAAGTGCACATATTTTTAAAATAAACTCAAAATTGAAGATCTATTTATTAAAATTCTCTTCGTAAAAAAATTTAATACGAGGCAAAGCAATCTTAAACCATTCTGTATATTTTTGGGGATGCATTAGCAACGA
>CBIGQT010000161.1:0-6620 GCA_966191655.1 uncultured Ginsengibacter sp. | reverse complement strand
AGTAGTTGCTTCAACCTAGCTTACTTTACCGGTTTTATCCACAATAAATTTCACAACACACGTACCATAATCGGATTCAGTAAATTCATCCATATCTGCCTGGATAGCTCTCGATACATATTTCTGCCAGGCTCCCGGGCCGCCCGGAAAAGATGCTTCAATCTCAACCTTAGTAAATACTTTGTCCGCATCTTCATCTTTTGCAACAGGTGCAGCCACAACTTGCGTTCCTTTATCTTCAGTTGGTGGAGCAACTATACCCAGATCTTTTGTTCCTTCTACAGTCTTCACATCAATTTTTGCCTCTTCAATTTGCTTTACTTCTGGTGGTGGTTTAATTACTTCCTCATCTTTTACAACCTTTGGCGGAGTAAAAGCAATAGTAGCAATTGGTGGCGGCGGCGGCAATTTTGGAGGTGGTGGAGGTGGTGGAGGTGGCGGCTCATTGGGCGCTGCTTCCATAACCAGTTCTTTTGTCTTAATTTCTTTAACATCATTTGATGAAGAAAGTTTATCAGCAATAACTGAACCGGCAAAAATTAATATGAGAATAATAACTGTACTTGCCAATGCAATCTTAATACGCCGATCATAAGTTTTTCGCAGGTCATAAGCGCCATAGTCCTTATTTCGTCCTTCAAAGAGGATGTCTAAATAAGTAGACTTTAATATTTTATTAGCTTCCATAATTTTTTTTATTTAGATTCCTAAACTGCATATTTCCATAAAATTTTATTGCACGCCACCGGCAGCTTCTGTTTGTTGTATTAATTTATATTCTTCAGGTGTTGGCTCAACCATAGAATATCTTTTAATATCATCAATGGTCATTTCATCTAATACATCAACTGCGTTTTTGTAAGTAGCGTCCTTATCTGGTTTAATAATAATATACAAATCATCTGCGGGAGTGTTTTTCTTTTTTTCAAGAATAATTTTTCTTAAATCTTTGTAGCCGGTTGTCTCCATTTTTGTTGGGTCACTTCCAAAGTAATAATATATTACATTAGACTTTCCAAGCATGAAGGTTAAAGAACCTGATTCTTTTACTTTATTTACCTCATCAGGCTTGTCGGTATCTTTTGGCATATTCAGATTCATAGCCGTGGGTTCAGCTAATGTAGTCGTAAAAATGAAAAAAGTAATCAACAAAAATCCAAGATCCACCATCGGCGTAAGGTCCACACGGGTGGAAAGTTTCTTGCCTTTTTTAACACCGGGTCCTTTATGGCCTCCACCCGATTTTACTTCCATTTCTGCCATGATAAAATATTTTTATTCTTAATTAATTAATTGAATTACTGATTATCTCCAATATTTATTTAGATCATTCCCTTTGTGCTTTCAAATTATTCTCATACAAAGGAGTTCCCGGAGGAGCATCCTCTGCATTTTTTACCAGGTTATATTTATAAATATCATTTTTCTTGAAAGCGCTGATCACGCTGCTGAAAGCAGGAAATTTTGAAGAGTTGTCTCCCTTTATAAGAAAATTTAGCCTTTTACCCTGCCCCGCTGTCGCTGCAGCTTGTATCCATGCCTGCAATTCATTGTTGGTACTATCGGTAGGAATTCCCGGCATTTTCACATTCTTTTTATCATCGGCCGGGATTTTTATAAATTCCAATAGCTGGCTAAAAGGAACTCCTATATAATCAGTACCCAAAAAAGCAGCCCTGTCCTGGGGAGTGACATTCAAATTTTTTTCTTTTACCAGTTCATCCCAAATATCCCCCTTAATGTCATCGGTAAGACTTAAAAAAACCCTGTTGTCTTTATCAATAGAAACTAAAAATGCATCTTTTTGAGGAGCATGTGCATTTGATACGGAACTGGGTGGCGATACTTCAACAGCTTCAGAAGGCTTAAACTGTCCGGTCAGTATAAAGAAAGATAACAAGAGAAACGCTACATCACACATTGCGGTCATATCAACATTTGTACTTCCACGTTTTATTTTAGCTCTTCCCATTATTTAATTTTTTTAATAATAATTAGATTCAATTTCCTGTAAATTCCACAAAAAATTAGTTGAATTTATTTATAAAGAGAAGCAAAGCTTTGAGTAAGTGTAAAGCCTGATTCATCTATGCCATAAGTAATACCATCAATTTTTGTTGTGAAAATGTTGTACGAAATAATAGCGAAAGCAGATGTTCCGATACCGAGAGCTGTATTATACAATGCTTCCGAAATACCTACTGACAACTGTCTTGTTGCTTCGGAACCACCTGAGGAGCCGAGATTACTAAATGCACGTATCATACCAACCACAGTTCCGAGCAATCCTATCAACGTGGCCACTGACGCAATTGTAGAGAGAAAAACGAGATTTTTTTCAAGCATCGGTAATTCCAGGGCAGTAGCTTCCTCTACTTCTTTCTGTATTGCTAGTACTTTTTGTTCAGTATCAAGTTCGTTATCAGTTATCATTGCCTTGTATTTGCGAAGACCTGCTTTCATTACATTACCCACAGAGCCTTTTTGTTTATCACATTCAGCAATAGCAGCATCAACTTTTCTATCAGCAAGATAAAATTGCACTTTTCTGATGAATTCTGCATTGGATCCTTTTCCATTTGCCCTGGCAACAGTTAGCCATCTTTCTATAACGAAAGTAAATACAATTAAAAACAGCCCAATTAATACCGGTACAATAATTCCGCCCTGATACATCCTGGCAATACTGGTTTTGGGTCCTTCATGAGAAGGCCAGAAACCTCCTGCCGGATCGGGTTGCGTAAAATTACCTGGAGAACCAATAACGAAACGCCAGATTATATAGCCAGCGAGAATACAAATAATTGGTGCAAGCAAAGAAATAATATTGCTCGATTTTTTTGCCTGAACCGAAGTGGTGGCTTTAACAGTAGAGGTTGCAGTTGTATTAGATTCTGCCATAACGTTAGGTTTTTAGTGTTAAAAGTTTAAGATGAATTTGATTAAAATATTTGATGGTACAATTGTAACGAAAAAAATTTTGAAAAGTCTCATTCAGGCCAAAAAAATTTTTGATGCGAGCTCACAAGTTAATAAATTATTAATTTAATGCCTCAAATAATTAAATAAAATTTTATACCCGATTCTGCTAATTTTATTTCATACAATCCGTGTTGGTAACGTCGTTTAAAAAGATATTTATAAGAAGTTATTTTGTCAATTTAAATTTTTATTCTCTTAAATATGTGGGAGGTTATTCATAACGAAGTGCCACAATAGGATCAAGACCTGCTGCTTTTATTGCCGGATATAAACCTGCAAAAAGACCCACCGCTGAACAAACTATAATCCCTAAAGCCACCCAAAACCAGGGGACTACAAAACCCGTATGAAGCAGCATGCTTACAATATTGCCAATGAGTACTCCTGCTATTATTCCAAAAATGGCGCCTATAACACTTATAAGAACTGACTCAAAAAGAAATTGGGTGCGGATGCTTTTTTTGGTACCGCCTATAGCTTTAATTAATCCTATCTCTCTCGTTCGTTCGTTAACAGCTACAAGCATTATGTTCATAAGCCCAATTGCTGCTCCAATTAAAGTAATGAGGCCAATAAAAGCGGCTGCGGTCGTGATGGCTCCAAGGCTATTCATAAATGCTTCAGCTATACTGTCGCTTTTATCAATGTAAAAATTATTATCCTCATCAATTGCCACTTTACGAATTGGTCTAAAAGTTCCTTCAGCTTCACTTATTGCTGCATCCATATCTTTTATATCACTTACCATTATACCTAAATTATACGTGTTGCCCTCTGTGGTAAATAGACGGCGTATATTATTATAGGTAGTAAGCACTATATTATCCGCATTAAAAAATGCACTGGAACCTTTATCTTTTAATATCCCGATAACACGGTATTTGATTCCTGCAACCGTTACTATTTTATCAAGTGCCCTCTGTGTATTATCTCCATATAGTTTTTGCGCAACACTATTGCCCAAAATACAAATACTTCTTCCACTCTGCACATCCATTTTATTAAAATTTCTACCCGCAGCCAATGAATAACCACTTTGTGCCAGGTAATTTTCATCCGCTCCCGTCATAGATATGTTAGGATTTGTTTTTATTTCATCGTTACTTACAACAACACTTTGAGGGCCGCTTATTGAAACACTGACAATAGCCGGAAAAGAATATCTTTCTTTAAAAAGCTTCGCTTCCTCATAAGTTATGATTTTTCCATTATCGGATTTTTTCTGTTTAAGTGCATTGATGCTCGTTTTCTTTACCTGTCTTCTGCCACCAATATGAATTTGCCTGTCCTGGTAGCGGATGCTAAACGAATTAGCGCCCATGGTAGAAAAATTTTCTTTGAGGCTTTGATTCATTGAAGCAATAGCAGTAATAATTCCTATGAGGGCAGTGATACCTAAAGCAATGATAGTAACAGTAATACCTGTACGAAGTTTATTACTTTTTACTGTTCTGAAAGCAAGTGAAAATGAATCTGATAATTGCATAGATTGGAGCCGAAAATTTAATTTTCGCAACAAAGTGAAGGTACAATATCATAAGAGATTTAAAGTACCCTTTTATAAATTAGTAATAGAGCCAGTCTACAATAATCGCAGGATCTAATCCTACTATAATAATAATTACGGCTGCTATGACAAGCAAATATTTAAAACTTTTATTAACGTCTATAGCAGGAGGCATTCCTAATGATGATTCTTTAAAATAAATTGCCTGAATTACCCTGAAATAATAAATGGCGCTTATTGCAGCACATATCACCGCTAATATAACCAACCATCCCTGGTGGCCATCTCTTACTGCTGCGAGCAACATATAAAACTTGGCTGCAAACCCGGCTGTCAGTGGAATACCGGTGAGTGATAAGAGAAATATTGTAGCCGTAATTGCTAAAACCGGTTGGTATTTATAAAGCCCGTTAAAACCCTCAATTGTATAATCATTCATTTTTACAAGGATTGCAAACAAACCAATGGTAGCAACACTATAAGATAATGAATATAATATTAATCCTTCTTTGGCAGTATCGTTCAGTGCAAAAAGTGCAAACATCATAAACCCAGCATGTGCAATGCTTGAATAAGCCAGCATTCGTTTAACACTTTGCTGAAAAACCGCCGTAAGATTTCCAATAAGTAATGTAGCTGCAGTTATTACAACTATCAGCGTTTGCCATTGTTGTTGTACAATTCCGAATGAATCTTTAAATAATCTTATAAATGCAATAAAACCGGCAATCTTTACAATAGTGGCCATGAAAGAAGTGAATACGGCAGGCGCCCCGTCATACACATCCGCAGCCCAGAAATGGAAGGGCGCTGCTGAAACTTTGAAGGACATTGATACAAGCAATAATACCAATCCTGCGGCTATCATTACAGGCATTTTGCCGGTGCCTATTGCAAGCATATCTATATAAAAAGATCCCAATGAATTTCCACCATAAATTAAGGCAATTCCCATAAGCATAAGCCCGGTGGAAAAAGCGCCCATCAAAAAATATTTTAATGAAGCTTCATTGCTTTTTAAATTGCGCTTATCGCTCCCCGTTAGTATGTAGGAAGGAATTGACATGATTTCAATTCCGAGGAATAACATCAGTAATGTGTTAAATGAGGAAGAGATGGAAACGCCGCATAAGATAAAAAATATCAACGCAAAATATTCTGAAACATTCTCTCCCACCTTTTCAATTTCTTTTCCATTCAAAAGGAAATATAAAAGTGTACAGGCAAAGCAAATGCCGTTGAAATGTAAACCAAAACTATCAAAGTGCAACATTCCTTTGGTGTCCACTTTAAAAATTTGCGTACCAAAGAATTCCAGAATATTAACTATCAATAAAATGATAATACCTGCAATAGCCCAGTATTTTGGCGTAGTGGATTTTTTAAAAAAAACTCCGCCAAACATCATCACAACTCCCCAAAGCGCAGATATTATTATTGCGTTCATAAATTAATCCGGTTTCCTTTATTTATATTTTCTATTCAATATCTATTTTATGGTCTGCAAAATTTGTGTTACCGTATCCTGGGTAAGATGCAAGAGTGGCCCGGGATAAATACCTAATACTATTATAGTTAATACAATTATACTTAAAATAAACTTCTGGCTCTTCGATATATCAGTAACATTTTCGGTAACGGAATTCGGTACACCAAAAAAAACTTTTTGCATCATGTTAAGCATATAGGCTGCTGAAATTATTATACTGATGCAGGCAAATGCAGCCAGGTATTTATTATATTCAAACAGCCCGGTAAACATCATGAATTCACTTACAAATCCATTAGTGAGTGGAAGCGCAATATTTGCCAAAACAATCACCAAAAAAAATATTGACAATGCAGGTGACTTAATAGCAAGTCCACCAAGATCTGAAATTTTGCGGATACCTGTTTTCTTTTCAATAATATCAACCACAATCCACAATGCAATTATATTAATACCATGATTAAACATTTCCAGCATTACACCCTGGAGGCTGGTATTGTTTCGTGCAAAAATTGCTGCGCCCATTAACCCGATATGGGCAATAGAAGACCAGGCAACAATTCGCTTCAGGTCTGACTGAACAAATGCAATACAGCTTCCATAAAGAATTCCTATTACACAAAAAACAATAATTAATGTTTG
>CBIGQT010000160.1:0-6631 GCA_966191655.1 uncultured Ginsengibacter sp. | reverse complement strand
CCTACAGGACCTATGCCAGTCGTTATTTGTGGGGATGGAAAGACGGAGAGTAAGGCCTCCCTGCCCTCCAGAGGGGGTTTGATGCAATTCTTTTTACGATGAAGTCTTTTTGATTCAATAATACAAATATCATTTTAATAAATTAGCAGCAATTATTTCTTTTTAACCAAGGGGTTATTCAATCCGTTTACCAAATTGTCTACCACAACAAAATTGCGAAGCTTCGAAAAAAATTGTGTAAGTGTTTTACATCCGTAGGTGCGCACATCAAAGCTTGGATCGAGCTTTCTTAAATTAATTCCAAGTGTTGAAATATACGCTTCATTACTTTCGTTTATGCTCATATCATACGCCTTATTAATAAGCTTTATATTGATGGAAGCTTTTTCATTTTGCTTTTTTTCTTTTTCCTGTTTCTCAGGTTTTTCAGCCTTAGGTTCCAGGTTTTCAACATAAGTAAAAATTTCGCATGATTTTACAAAAGCATTAGGGGTTTTTTGTTCACCAATTCCCATAACAAAAATTCCGTCTTCTCTTATTCGCTTGGCAAGGCCTGTATAATCACTATCGCTGGAAACAATACAAAATCCATCAACTAAATTATCATGCAAAATATCCATGGCATCAATAATTAATGCACTGTCCGTAGAGTTTTTACCCGTGGTGTATGAAAATTTTTGAATCGGGTTAAACGCCATTTCATTCAAAAGGCTTTTCCAGTGATTCATGTGCTGCGTGGTCCAGTCTCCATAAACCCTGCGAATAGTGACTTTACCATATTTGGAAGCTTCTTCCAGGATAAGGTCCATTATTTTAGCCTGGGCATTATCGCCATCAACCAGCAAAGCAATTTTTTGATTTTTAATATCCATAATAAATTTATTGCTACAAATTTATGCTTAAACTACTACAAGGCTTTTTTATTGATTTTACTTCCGGTCTTCCAAATAACAAACAAGATTATTTCAATTAAATTTACCTATCTTGATTTCATTAATACGAATCTTTTATCTTTGGCATTCTCAAATTTTTTTTATGAAGTTTATCGTTTCCTCAACACAGTTATTAAAACATTTGCAACAAATAAGTGGCGTAATAAATGCTAATACGGTTTTGCCTATTCTGGAAGACTTTTTATTTGAAATAGAAAAAAATAAGCTCACCGTTGTTGCAACAGATCTTGAAACTGTTATGAAAATAAATATGGAGATAGAAGCAAAAGACAACGGCAAAGTTTGTATCCCTTCAAAAATATTATTAGACTCTCTTAAAAATATACCGGAGCAGCCACTTACTTTTAATATTGATAAAAATTTCGGCGTTGAAATTACCAGCGATAATGGCAAATATAAAGTGATGGGCGAAAACCCTGATAACTTCCCAAAAGAACCGGTTGCTGATACAACCAATTCTTTTACGATGCCTTCATCTGCTTTAGTTACCGCAATCAATAAATGTCTTTTTGCTGTTAGTAATGACGACCTGAGACCTGCTATGACTGGGGTTTTCTTTGAGCTTTCAGATAAAGGAATTACCTGCGTTGCAACAGATGCGCATCGTTTGGTACGCTTTACCAGGCTTGATGTTGTTTGCCCCAAAACAGATACTTTTATTGTTCCAAAAAAGCCTTTAAACCTATTAAAAAATGCGCTGCCTTCTACTGATGATGGGCTGGAAATTTCATACAACAAAAATCATTTGTTTGTAAAGCATGGCGGAACAGAGCTCGTATGCCGACTGATAGACGCAAGGTTTCCTGATTACAAAGTGGTAATTCCAACTGATAACCCATACAAGCTCACGGTTAATAAAAATGACTTTCAAAATGCATTAAGAAGAGTTAGTGTATTTAGTAATAAAAGTACCAACCAGGTTGCGCTCACTATTACCGGAAGTGAATTGCAACTTGCGGCGCAGGATGTTGATTTCAGTTTTGAAGGGAATGAACGCATGACTTGCCAGTATGATGGTGAAGATCTTCAGATAGCTTTCAATGCCAAATTTTTAATTGAAATGTTGAATGCAGCAGATACTGATGAAATTATTATTGAATTAAGCACTCCTACAAAAGCAGGGATCATTAAGCCTTCAGAGAAAGCAGAAGACGAAATTCTTCTAATGCTCGTAATGCCACTTATGCTTAATAGTTAGTTTTTACAAATACTTATATGGAATTAGTAACGGTAAGAACATTTAGTAATTCTATTTCTGCAAATCTTTTATTATCTAAATTAAGAAACGGAGGAATTGAATGTTACCTGAAAGACGAGTACACAGTTACCATGGACCCCTTATTGACAAACGCGGTAGGCGGTATTAAGTTGGTAGTTAGAAAAGAAGATGCAACCGAAGTGTTCGGGTTATTAAAGCAATTCGATAAAGATTTTCAAAGCAAGGCCGTTTGCCCAAAGTGCGGTTCGCACGATATTGAATTGGTCCCTAAAAGAAGCGCTGCTAATATGATCACTGCCATTTTAAGCTGGATATTTTCAAGTTATGCGGTATCTGCAGAAAACGTTTACAAGTGTAGCAACTGTGGCTATGAAAGTGAAACTTTGCCGGAATCAGTGGGCGCTGATGCCGGAACTTTTGAGCCGGAAAATTTGAACTAACCTTTATCGGGCTCTTTGCCGGTTGTTGGTAAGCTAAATAAATCTTTATGAAATCAATAGCACTTATCCCTGCCCGTTATGAAGCTACCCGTTTCCCGGGAAAGCTTATGCAATTGCTCGGCGATAAAACTGTTATAAGACATACTTATGAAAATACGGTGGATACATTGTTGTTTGATGAAGTAATTGTTGTTACAGACAGCATTATTATTTTTAATGAAATTGTGGAAAATGGCGGATATGCAATAATGAGCCGAGGAGAATTCGAAAGCGGAAGCGATCGTATTGCGCAGGCTGCAGCAGATATTGATGTGGATGTAATAATAAATGTTCAGGGCGATGAGCCATTTGTGAAAAAAGAACCTCTGAAGGATCTGCTGGATGTTTTTCAAAATGATGAACATCATATTATTGAAGTAGCCTCCCTGATGCATGAAATAAACGACGAAAATCTTATTAACGATTCTAACACGGTTAAAGTTGTAGTAGATAAAAATCATCATGCACTTTTATTCAGCCGCAGTGTTATTCCATTTAGCAGAGACAAAACTATACAGCCGGTTTACTATAAACATGTTGGTATCTATGCTTATCGCAAAAATGCATTACTGAATTTTACAAAATGGAAGATAACGCCGCTGGAAGCAAGCGAAAAACTTGAACAACTGCGTTATCTTGAAAATGGAACCAAAATTAAAATGGTGCTTACAAACGATTCACCTGTCTCAATAGATACCCCTGAAGATTTAGAAAGAGCAAAAAAAATATTGCGTTCTGTACGTTGATCCCGACGATACAATTTGTAAATTAATTGTATTATTTATCTTAGGCAAAATTATTGTAGATTTCAAAACATAAACTATTTATAATGCGTGGATCCGTTCATTTAAAATATTGCTGCATTTTTGCATTGGTCATATCTTTTTGCTGTAATGAAAATGATAAAATCAGTATTGAAAAATCTGCTTCCGTTTTTGACATAAAGCAGGCGGAGGCTTCTATAACACAAAGCAATGAGCATTTTATGAAATCATTTAAAGCAGGAGATTCTCTTGCTGTGGCGAGCTGTTATACCACCGACGCAAAGGCAATGACTGCCAATATGCCCTCCGTTTCCGGAAGGAATAATATTACACACTTTATTAGCGAAACAATAAAAAATGGCGTGAAAAATTTTAATCTTTCTACCACTAACATTTGGGGCGATAGCAGTATTGTTGCAGAAGAAGGAACCTATAAATTATCTGACAGCATAGGAAAACAGGTTGATAAAGGTAAGTATATTGTTCTCTGGAAACAGGAAGCCGGCAACTGGAAAATGTTTCGTGATATGTGGACAACCGATCTTCCGGATTCGGCCTCAATAAAAAATTTAACGCCTGTTAAGTAAACTAACTGCTAATACTAAACGATTTTATTTTAATGCTTATTTCTTAATTGCAAATAAATTTCAATAATGAGGTCCAGAAAATATTTATCCTTGATCAAGTATCCGTTAGATCTAATGCGTACAAAAAAAGTGCTGCAGGTAAATCCAACATTACAACCTCTTAGAAAGGATGTGGAAGTAATAAAGGTTTGCGTATACGATTACAATAAAGACTCTTTAAGCGAAAAATATTTTAATGATACTTCAGAAACTTACTCTTATCTCGAAACAAAAAATGTAAGCTGGGTAAACATAGATGGGCTAAGAAAAAAAGATGTAGAAGATATCTGCGCCCGTTTTAATATTCATCCCCTGATTGCAGAAGATATTTTAAGCATTGGTCAAAGGCCAAAGTTTGATGAAATAAACGGAATATTATTTTGCTTGTTAAGTATGCTCTATTTTAATGTAAAAGAAAGGTCTGTTGAAACAGAGCAAATCAGTATTATTCTTGGAACGAACTTCGTTTTAAGTTTCCAGGAAGACGCTTCAAAAGACGTTTTTAATCCATTGCGTGATAAGCTTAGAATTGCCGGAAGCAAGGTGAGGCAAAATGGTGCCGATTTTCTTTTTTACTCTCTTGTTGATATGATAGTCGATAATTATTTTATTGTAATGGAAAAGCTGGGAGAAGAAATAGAAGATCTTGAAGAAGATATTATCCGCCGTGCGGACACACGTTCTCTTGCACAAATAAATACCATACGTAAAGAGATGATTGTATTAAAAAGAAATGTTTCTCCTGTAAGAGACCTCGTAAATGGAATTTTGCGCAGCGAGAACGATTTAATAGAAGAAAAAACCGAAAATTATTTTAAAGATGTTTATGATCATATTGTACAGGCCAATGACCTTGCTGAAAACTATCGAGACATGATGATTAACCTGCAGGACCTTTATCTCAGCAAGGTAAATTTAAAAATGAATGAGGTAATGAAAGTGATGGCTGTTGTAACCTGTCTGCTCGCTCCAGCAACCGTAATTGGCGGGATTTTTGGAATGAACTTCAGCAAAATTCCATGGATACATAATGACTTTGGCTTTTATATTGCGGTAGGACTGATGTTGCTTATACCTGTCTGGATGATAATTATGTTTAGAAAAAAAGGATGGTTTTAACTTCGCTTCTTATACACCGGTACAGTACTGCAAGGCTCGCCATACATAATACTTTGCGCAACTGGCAGCAAAATTTTTGTAATCTCCGCATATACCGAAGGTGGGATTTCTTTTTCGCCACAACCTTTTACCACTACCCTTTTCGCTTCAAAATCTTTTATATTAATTTTTAAAAGATTTTTTAAAAATAACACCTCGTTCATAAAAGATTCGTTTCCTACAACAACATCTTTGGCGACCGGCTGCAAATAACTAACGGCAAGCATATACGCCCATAAAGGAATTATAGCGTCTGCGGTACACGTTATATAGACATTTTTATTGTTATAAACAGACCAATCCAATTTTTTTAGATTTTCCCTGTAATCCTTTTCCTTTAAAATAAGCTCCATAAACAAATGATCTTTCATATCAAAAATCATTGTTTCTCCTTCGGGATAAAATTTTTCCGGATCTATTGTTTCCAAAGAACTTTGAGCAACTTTATTTACAATTACTTCTTCCATAATTTATCTATTAATGTAAAGTTACGAACATCCATTATTAAAGCGTGATAATTAGCCATCGCTATGCCTGATAAAAAAAAGCCATCTTGCGGATGGCCTTATTTACTATTATAAAATTAAATTTCTAAAAGAATTTACTTCTGTAATCTTTTATTGTCGCCATTTTCTTTAACGAGGTGAAAGATTGTCCAAGAGCCGATTGTATTGAGCGGTTTCTTTCAGCGTTTTCCTGTTGGCTAATCATTTCCGGTGTAGGCATGGCTTTTGAAGAAACACTATTTACTTTTATTACAAAAACGCCGGTGTTGCCACTTATTGGCGGAGAAACTTTTGATTGATATTCTTTATTAAAGGCCGCTCCGGCAACTTTTGGCTCATTGCCTATACCATTAATTATTTGTGCATCAAATGTAAGTGTTGAGTCGGCCCCCGTAGATAAAACCTGCTGATTGTATGCCTTGGCTGCGACCTCTAGACTGGAAGGATTGTTCAATTTCCTTTTTATTTCCTCAGCCTTCTTCATAGTTCGTATGACAGATTCAACCTGTGGCCTGGCAGTTTTTACATCGGGCGTGCCTTCTTTTATTATTCTATCTACAACCGCTACCACAAAATCATCTTTCATTGAAAATGGTTCGGAGACTTCTCCTTCTTTTGCACCAAAAGCCCATTTTACAATTTGTCTTGCATCCTGTAATCCGCCTAATTGAAAATCATTTTCCTTAGTAACACCAGGAACAGAAATTTCCTGCAACCCGTTTTTAGCAACATATTTATCAAACGCTTCTTTATCTCTTGCTTGTCCTGAAAGTTTGTTGGCAGCAGCATTTGCATTATTTATTGTTTCGTCGCTTGGCGTAATCTCTTTTGCCATATATGCAATTTTATAAGCCGGTTCTAAATTTTTCTTACCCAATATTTCAATATAATGCCAGCCAAATTGCGTTTTTACAACTTTTTTAGTT
>CBIGQT010000159.1:0-6732 GCA_966191655.1 uncultured Ginsengibacter sp. | reverse complement strand
TCTTTTCTTCAGTAATTGCATCAACGGACTGAAAGTTTTCGGGCTCACTCTCCAGGTCGAATGTTGGTGTCGAAGCGCCTAAAGTAAAAGTGCCGGTGTATTCTTTTTCCTGTGCCATGTACTCATTAATCTTCTTTGTAAATTTCCCGGTACATACTATCAAAAGCCCTGTGGCCAAAGGATCCAGTGTTCCTGCGTGACCTACTTTTTTTATTTTAATTGTGTTACGTATTTTTCTTACCACATCAAACGATGTCCATTCCAATGGCTTATTTATTAGAATTACTTTTCCTTCTTCGAAAGTATTTTCACTCATTTAAAACAATTAAATAGCCTGGCGTGTTTTCAATTCCAAATATTTATTAATAGTATTCACTGTCAGCTTTTGAGGTGAAGTAAGCAGGGATAAGATTCCGTATTTCAATAATTCTTTTACAATAAGTCGCTTTTCAAAAGCAAATTTTTCGGCAATTGTTTTTATATAAACGTCCTCAACATTTGTAGCATGCGAACCGGTGAGTTTGTCAAGCTCAGTATTTTCAAAAAAAACTACTAATAATAAATGATGGCTTGCTAATAACCTTAGATAATCAATTTGCCTGTTTAGCCCGGATAAAGATTCAAAGTTAGTAAACAATATAAGCAGGCTGCGATGCTTAATATGATTCCTGATTTGCATATACAACATTTCGAAATCGCTTTCCAGAAAATTGGTTGTTTGATTATACAACAGCTGCAAAATATTATCTTTCTGAACTGGCTTGCGATCGGCCGCAAGTATACTTCCTATCGTGTTTGAAAAAGTAATTACTCCTACTCTATCCTGTTTTTTCAGACAAACATTACTCAATACCAAACAACTATTAATTGCATAATCGAGTAACGTTAAACCTGCAAATGGCATTTTCATAAGGCGTCCCTTATCTATTACACAATATACCTGTTGCGATCTTTCATCCATGAAATTGTTAACCATTAAGCCGCCCTTTCTTGCAGAAGCTTTCCAGTTAAGTGTGCGAATATCGTCGCCCATTACATATTCTTTAATTTGCTCAAACTCCATGCTCTGGCCTATCTTGCGCATACGCCTGCTTCCTCCTTCAGCCTGAATTATTGCATTGGACAGCAGTTCATATTTATACAATTGCATAAATGCAGGGTAAACAGGTACGGTTTCAGCAACTTCAGAAGTAAACCGATGGCTAACCAATCCTAACCGGGAAGTAGCAAACAAATGAATGTTTCCGAAAAAATATTCGCCTCGCTGATGAGGTTGTAAATAGTATTGAATTTTCTTTTGTTGTTTTCCTTTTAGCTCCAGTTTTCTTTTCCACTTCCTTTCCTGGAACTGCTCTGGTAATTCATCAATTATATTAACATGTATTGGAAAAGAAAATTCATTTTTAATAACTAATTCAATTTTGTTTTCATCACCATTGCTCAACCTGCCTGCGGTAATCCTACTTGCAAATGGAAATTTTTTTGTAAAAAATAAAAAACTATAATCCGCAAGGCAAAGAATAATAAATACAAAAAAAATAATTGGAGCTATGGCCTGTAAGGCATCTATATAAAATGATAGAATAAATAAGCAAATACATCCCAGCAACACAATATAAAAAAGTGAAGTAAGAAATAAATCAACAAAATATTTTTTTATAAAATCCATTTTTAAAAATACCAAAAGGTAATTATCGTGGCACCTCAACATTTGTGATTATACTTCTTATTAGTTCATCAGGGGTAGTTCCCTCCATTTCCTTTTCAGGAGTCAATATTATTCTGTGGCGCATAACAGGAATAGCCATTTCCAGTACGTCTTCGGGTTTTACGAAATCCCTTCCTTTAATGGCTGCATTTGCTTTTGATGCTTTTAAAATGGCAAGAGAAGCTCTTGGCGATGCCCCCAAAAACAACGAAGGATTATTTCTTGTTTCGTTCACAATTTTAGCAATAAACTCTACTAATTTTGGATCGATCAATACCTCATTGATAATACGCCTGTATTCTGCAATTTGTGCGGTTGATAATATTTTATTTACATCCTCCAACAACGCATTTTGAGCAAGTGTTTGCTGGTTAAGAAGAATATTTATTTCTTCTTCAAGCGTTGGATATTTTACATTAATTTTAAACAGGAACCGGTCAAGCTGTGCTTCAGGAAGCCTGTAAGTTCCTTCCTGCTCTATTGGATTTTGAGTGGCTAAAACAAGGAAAGGAAAATCCATAATATGAGTGCTCCCATCAATAGTTATTTGCCTTTCTTCCATTACCTCAAACAAAGCTGCCTGGGTTTTTGCAGGCGCACGGTTTATTTCATCTATAAGAATTATGTTACTGAATATGGGGCCTCTTTTAAATTGAAAATCCGCTTCTTTCGGATTAAAAACAGATGTTCCTAAAACATCGCTTGGCATTAAATCAGGAGTAAACTGAATGCGTGAAAAATCCGCATTGATAATTTTTGCTATTAATTTAGCAGTAAGTGTTTTGGCAACACCGGGCACACCTTCAATTAAAATGTGGCCATCGCATAACAAGCCATTCATCAGCATATCAACCATCGCGTGCTGGCCTACAATCACTTTACTTATTTCATTTCTTATATCAGTTACGGCAGCGCTCAAAGAGCTCAGATCAATTCTCTGTTCAAAAAAATTTTCTTCCATCAGCTTTGGTTTTTATAAAATTTTTCAATCTCATTGTTTAATTGCAGCAAGGCTTCATCCTCTACATTTTCTCCTGATTGTATTTGTTCAATTAACAAAAAAAGTTGTTGTGTTTGCTCCTTCGCTACTCCACTTTTACCGGAAAGAGAATCTATAAATTCATCGTTAATTTTTGAAGTACTTATAAAATATTTATTGCGTATATGCTCATAAAAATAAGTAATCATTTTTTCCGCAATATGATTATTATTTTTTTTCTGTAAATATAACCGGCCCACCGTTTCAGTAAAAGAAACGGTAGTATTCACATTCGGCGTTACTATATTAATAACTCTTTGTTTTCGCTTTACATTAAAAATTATATAAAAAATTATTCCTATGATACCCAGCCAGAATGCCCAAAGCAAAGGCGGATGCTGTTTTATAACACTTAATGATGAAAAGTTGTCATCATCTTTACCCTTGTTATTTTTTCTACGGTTAGGGTTTGTGTTTTTATAATACTCATCCCAATAAATATTTTTAGGATCATTGCGGAGATAAGAAATAACGTTCTCGATATATTTATAATTTTCTCCTGACAGCAAAAAATAATTACTAAAGGTTCTCGGCGCAACGTGAAGATATATACGTCCCTTTCCTAAAAATAAAATGACATAATCGGGTTGATTATTCTCGTTTACTCCTAACACCCTTGCCGATGATGTATCATACCCAGATAAAGAATTTAAAAAAGGATAATAATAATAACCATAGGGAGATGCATTAAAACTGTCACCAAAATACATACTCACTTTTGTCTGGTGCATCAATCCTTTTGTTTCGTCAACAATTTCAGCCATTCTCTCATTGTTGCAGTTTATATTTTCAAGCAGCCGTGTATCTATATAATCTGCAGAAATAAAAAGATCGTTGCCTGCTTTTACATAATCGATAAAAGCATTTACTTCGGTATAGTTAAGAACCAGGTTTTTAGTAATAAGAAAATACAAGGAATATTTTTTATCATCAGAATAATCTTTAATATCATTCCATTCCTCATCGAAAGAATTAGTTACTGTTTCAATATACCGGTCATTGAAAAGATTCTTAAATTCTTTGTATGCTATAAAACCTCCAAACGGATGCCTGTCGGTTTTACGGTAACTTTCATTAAGTGGCGGTAGCTCACGCCCCGGCTGTTTGCAGCTAATAAATGATGCAGTAATGAAAATAAAAAATAACGGGTATAATATATTTTTTTCCAGGTAAGATTATATTTTCTTATTAAATGAAATGAATTCTTCCTTTAACTGCAGGTAACGGTTATAGCTAATCGAAAATTTTCCATACCACACATATTCATAGTTAACTGTTAAAGAGGCAAAATCAGATTGATAGCTGTGGCCCGATAATTCCTGCACGTAGACCTTATTTGTTTTATCGGGAGAAAAAAGAATTAATTCCGAATCAGAAAGTTTTTTTAACGATTGCAAATACAAATATCTTACGGCAAGGTTAAAATCTTTTAGGGTTTCGGCTTCATATATAAGCTCGTTATATGTTGAATATTCGCTAAGTTCTTCTGGTTCTTCATTAACAGGTTCCTTGTTATACTTTGCTTTTCCTTTTGCAAACAACCCTTCTTTAAAAAATAACCTGTACAAAATAAACCCAATAAAAAAGATAGCAAGAAGCCAGAAAAAAATTTTTACAGGAAAGCTATTTAAAAAGCCGGTTGAACCAGCGGTTGGCACTGAAACTGAGCCGCTTTTACTTCGCCCGGAGTTGTTGTCGATACTTACAGTATCCACCATAAGCTCATTCTTTTTCTTCCTGAGCAAACTATCCAAATAACTCATATAACCAAACTCAGCGCTTTTTTTCCATTTTAATATAGAATCATTTGTGGTTTCAAAAATTGTTTTTTCAACAACAGTGTCAACTATATTTTCAGAGTCGTTACTTGCTGAATCTTTGTCCACGAAAGAATCTGAAGAATCTACGTTACTGTGATTGTTGTTCTGAGCATAACACCAGCTATTAAAAAAAAATAGCAGGAGGAAAATACCAAAAAATTTTATTTGTTTACAATTCATAGGTTACTCCATTCTTTACAATTTTCCCTTTTTCCAATACAACGCCTTTTTTATGCAATTGTATTGGATACAACACAAAATACCAAAGTATTAAAAAGAATGATCCTGAAAGAATAATAATACTTACCGGAACCGGAAGTCCTATATCATGAGAATCTTTTTGAAAAGTATTACTCATGAGATGGGTAACATAACTTTCAAAAAATGCAGCTACAATAAAAAACGGAACAAGGCTCACGCATATTTTCATTGCATCTTTTGCAGATTTTAAAAAAGATTGTCTTCGTGTATACGTGCCCGGGAACAGCCATCCAAACCCTAAGATGAGGCCGGCACAGCTCGCTATTACAATAGATGATATTTCAATAGTTCCATGTATCCAGATTACTAATACTGATTGCCAGCCAAGTCCCTGCGAAAAAAAAATGTATTGGAAGCAGCCCAGCATAAGCCCGTTAGTCCACATTAAAAGTATGGTTCCTATCCCAAATAAAATACCGAAGACAACACTTTTAAAAGCTACGCTGATGTTGTTATAGGCAATCCGTACAAACATTGAAAATGGATTGGAATCTTTATAAACTCCAAAAGGATCACCTTTCTGAATTCTTGAAATTGTTTCATCATAATACCCCGACTGCACTTTGTTATCAAAATAATTTTCAGCATAAGTTGAATCGGTAGTGGAAGAAATTATGCCAATAGAAACAAATAAAACAAAGAGAATTAGCGTAAAAAGAAAAGTCTTATGGTATCGACGAAACAGCAATGGCAGTTCATATTTCCAGAAGAGTAATATCCGGGAATATTTTTGTTTCCTGTTTTGATATATACTTTGATAAATTCCGGCGGCGATTCCATTAATCCACCTGGTAACTTTACTTTTTGGATAAAAAGTTTTTGCGTAGGAAAGATCGTCAAGCAAGGTAACAAACCTGTCGGCCATTTCATCAGGATCATTTGTTTCTTCATGTTGATATTGATTCCACTTATCAACATTTTTTTTAATAAACCTTGCCTCACGCATTGCATAAAATTAAGCAGTAAACTTATAAATATAACGTATACAAATTGAATTTATTTACGCAGGCAAAAAAATAAAATGCTGACAATTTCTGTTTAATATAATAATTTGCTTTATGAGCGTAATTCAGATAGCTACTCCTTTTAATATTGATCTCGAATTTGAAATAGCCGAATTTCATAAAAGGCTTTTTGCATACCTGATAGATTTTACCCTGCTGATATTATATTTTATAGGCATGAAATATCTTTACTATGGCGGTTTTGACCAGGCAAACAGAGAAACATTACAAAGCCACATGGGAATTGATATTCTTACTATTTCCCTGCCTATGCTCTTGTATTCGCTGGTTACGGAAGTGATGATGCACGGGCAAACCATAGGAAAAAAATTAATGAATATAAGAGTTATAAGTCTTGATGGCGGGGAGCCTGAACTGAGCCAATACGTGGTGCGATGGATGTTTAAAGCATACGAGTGGCCTTTCTTTTTTGGATATACTATTCTATCAAGAGGAAGCCTGATTGCTTACATTTTTATTACAGGTTTTTTGGGAATCATTGTAGTGATTACGATTGCTGTTTCTAAAAAAAATCAACGCCTTGGCGACCTCGCCGCCAATACGGTAGTGGTTAATACAAAATCAGTTTTTTCGGTTGATGATACCGTTTTTATGGAGATTGAACAAACTGGTTATGTTGTAAAATTTCCGGAAGTTTTAAAATTATCCGATCGTGATATTAACACCATTAAAAATGTAACCAGCATGTTTTATAAAAACCACAACACAGAAACCTGCGGAAGAGTTGCTATGAAAGTGCAGGAAGTTTTAAAAATACAAACTGATATGTATCCTATTGATTTTTTAGAAAAGCTACTGGCTGACTATAATTATTTAGCAACAAAATAAACAGGACCTATTTTGCTACGCATTGATGCAAGGCTGGAAATAGAAATCTTG
>CBIGQT010000158.1:0-6748 GCA_966191655.1 uncultured Ginsengibacter sp. | reverse complement strand
GACAGGAAAAAAACACAAAAGGCGCAGGTAGAACAGGTAGGATAATATTGAGTTTCATTGTAACTTTGTAAACAGCGATGAAGAAAATCTCTATTATATTTTTGATTGCAATTCTGTTTTTATGTTTCATGAATCAGGACCTTATGGCTCAATGCTCTATTTGCGCTAAGTCTGTTCAGCAAATGGGGAGTAAGCCTGCACAGGGTTTTAATTCCGGAATTATTTATCTGATGATTATACCTTATGCAGCCATTGGAATTATAGGGTATAAATGGTGGAAGAGTAATCATTAATATTTTTCTGCAAAATGATACATATTGAAATTCGCGCCGGACACCGCTTCTGCTAACTTATTTCTAAGTTCTTCCTTGCTAATTTCTTTCATCTTTTTATTCTGAATAATTGACCATATTTTATTAGTCATTAAATCGAGTTTCTTTTCATTCATATCTTTAAAATCTGATGCTGAGATTATGGTATATAATTCATGTAGACCTTCTTTCTGTAACGCAATCGTTTTTAAAACAGGTATTTCTTTTTGAGAATGATGATACACAGGCGCCAGCATCTGTTTCAAATTATTAAAATAACTATCTGCTTCCGGCCTGTCATATTTATTTATCACAAAAATATCAGCAACTTCCATTAATCCTGCTTTCATAGTTTGAATAACATCTCCACCTTCAGGAACAAGCACAACAACAGTAATATCTGCAAGTGCTGCAATATCTACTTCGCTTTGACCTACGCCAACAGTTTCTATAACAACATAATCGAAGTCAGCACTTTTCATTACATCGGTTATTTCAATAATCTTGGGATGTAAACCTCCGAGGGAACCTTTATTTGCTAACGACCTTATAAAAACATTTGGATGATTGTACCATTCGCTCATCCTTATCCTGTCACCTAGCAAAGCACCCCGGTTAAATGGCGAAGATGGATCTACACAAATAACTCCGACCTTTTTTTTATCGGCTACCATTTCACCAATTAATGCATCAACCAATGAACTTTTTCCGGCTCCCGGGGCACCCGTAATTCCAATAATTTTTGCTGGGGATGGAGTTAGATTCTTTAATAAATCCTCATAATTTTCAACTTCATTTTCAACTAAGGAAATGGTTCGTGCCAACGCATGAAAATCTCCTTTAGAAAGTTGTTGCAGATGTGTTGCCCATTTGTCAATCATTAAATCGTATTAACAGAGTTTGCTATTTTTGCCTTGTCTCAATGAAAGCCTTGTCAATTGTAAAAATATTAAAAGATAATTTCCTTAAAATAAAAATTGCTTTGCAACAAATCAGGTAACTGCTTAAAGCGCCTGATTTTCAAATTCATTTCATTTTAAAATATTTTGATGCCCGGTACTCATAATTCTCCACTTGTATCCATAATACTTGCAACATATAACGGGGAACAATACCTGAAAGAACAACTTGATTCAATTATTGCCCAGACTTATAAAAACATAGAAATAATTGCAATTGATGACAGGAGTACTGATAATACGATTAAGATATTAAATGAATATTCTGTACTGCACAAGAATATAAAAATCTTTATAAATGAACATAACCTCGGTTTCATTAAAAATTTTGATAAAGGCTGTAGTTTATGTGCCGGAGATTTTATTGCTTTATGTGACCAGGATGATTATTGGAGTAATGATAAAATTGAAAAATTAGTAAATAATATAGAAGATTATCCAATGATACATAGTGACTCTTATTTATGCAACAGCGAGCTTGAAAAATCGGGAAAGCAATTGTCAGATATTGTCAATTACCTCACATTAACCAATTGTCTCCAACAATCTTTTTTTTGTCGTTTGTATGGAAACACTTTATTTTTCACACGTAATTTATATAAGCAGACGCACCCTTTCATTGATGTTATTCCGCACGACTGGTGGCTGGCTTTTAATGCAACTTTACAGGGAGGCATTAAATATCTTCCGGAACCTTTGGTTTTCTATCGTCAGCATGAATCAAATTTATACGGAGCAGTTGGAGGCAAGAAAAAGAAACACAATAAACTAAAGTCATCAGGGATAAATAGCCCGGAACAAACTAAGATCAGAACAAGAATTGATACGTTTTATAACACATGCCCGGATGAAATGGCGAAAGAAAAAGAAGTTTTAAAGGAACTTATAGCGTGTTATAAAAATTTTTCACTTCGAAACAATTTTAAACGGGTTGCTCTTTTTTTGAAATACCGGAATACTTTTCTTGTTGTAAAAAAACAATCATCATTAAAACGATTTTTTTTCTGTTTTAAAATGTTTATTAAAATTACCTGATGGGTTTTTAAATAAATATATTATTGAGAGAATTTCTCTACTATTTTTTTTCTGTCGTTATTTTTCTCCTTTAAAAAATCCGAGTTCACTTAAAATTCCTTTGGTAATTTTCATTCTTACTTTTTGCATATCAATATTTTTATCGGATGATCTTACCTGGGTTACAAAAAAGTAAACATGTCGGTTCTCTTCTATCCAGCCCACTATCCAGCCAATTGAATTATTTTTTTCGTCAAATCCCCAACCCGTTTTATAACTTAATTTATAGAGCGTATTATTTTCCTGCAGCATTACATCACGAACAATTTTTTGAGAACGTTTTGTAAAGGGAAGCTTATCAAAAAACAATTGATACACCAGTCCGAGTTGTTCATCAGGAGAAATTTTTAAAGTATTGTTTAGCCAAAAAGAATCTATCGGGCCATTTATATTGATGTTTCCATAATGAAGAGAATCAATCCATAGTTTCATCGTATCTCTTCCTATTCGTCTTGCTACTTCCTGGTAATAAGGCACGGCAGAAACCTTAAATGCTTCTTCCATAGTTAGATCTTTATTCCAGTCATCATTCCATCTTTTTATTCCATCCCATTTTATCACCATCTTTTCATCTGTAATTTTTCCGGTTTCAAGACCAATAAGAGAATTTACAATTTTAAAAGTGGATGCTGGCAAAACTCTTTGCGTATCCAGCTTCATGTTGTAAAGTGTTATTTCGCCGGATGCGTTATCTAATATAGAAAAACAACCGTCAACATGAGCGGAATCAAAATACTTTTTTAAATCATTGTCTGTTTTAGCTTTGTTAACCGAGCAGGAAGAAATTACGGATGCAATAAATAAAAACCGGAAAAAAATTTTCATAAATTAGAAATCAGAGAGGTAAATTTTATAATTATTGTTTGGATGTATAATGTTCTGCTGTTGCAGATAAAGCTTCATAAAAATCATTCCCATATTTTCTTACCAAAGCATCCTTAAGAAAAATATATACAGGAACTTTTAATTTTTTCCCGAGGCTGCATGCGGCTTTGCAAAGGTCTTCGCGTGGCTCGTAGTTAACAAGATCAGTTTTGCTTTTCTTACTTTTTTTTATTTTTATAGGAAACAGGTGACAGCTCAATGGTTTTTTCCAGGTTATTTTTCCATCGTTGTATGCCTGTTCTATACCGCATTTCACAATTCCCTTCGCATCTTTAATTCCATAAACACACATACCGGAATTTACGGTAGGAGTTACCCAGCCAAATTCCTTATCATATAAATATTTCCCTTGTTGTTCAATAGCTTTTATTGATTCTTTTGTAAGATAAGATGCTACAAAAGTGTAAGAATTATTAAGTTCCTGTAGTTCGCTGTTCTCAAGCGGGGCGCCTGCATCTCCGTCAACATAGCAGCCTCCCTTGCATTTAATAAGATCACAAACAAATTGTTCTTCAATTACCTGGTCACTTATTAAGGCATTATCAATGCTTATCATACGGCAAAGTTAAATGGTTAAATAGTTGAATGATTAATTAGTTTAAATATTTACACTATTTAATCATTTCCATTGAAGTGTATTAATGATGTGCTTCATATCTTCCTGCAAAAAATCATTAACCGGGCGAAGCGAATCTTCATTGGGCGTAGCATCAAAATATAATGCGCCTCTTAAAAAGTTATGTGTTGTGTCAGATAAAAAAAATTGTTTTGCAGTGGCCACGCTTCCTGAAAGCCTGAAAAAAATACCAGTAATATGATTAGGGGTATACATCACGCTGTCTTCTATTGAATTGGCTTTAACGTCATTTTTGTAAGTAAGATTATAGGAATCATTTACTAAATTCCGGAAAACATTTTTGCCAATAGAATCCCTGTATCCTCCGCCCGCATTTTTTACCTGGTAAACAGATGTTCCGCCTATAACTTTATAGGTTATATAAATTTTACCATTTAAAGTAGGAAAATCAATATTGATAGAATAAGGATCCTGTCCATTTTGATTTGATAAAAGTGAATCATGATCAATCACAGCATAAATGGGGTATTCAAAAGAATATGGAAAGGCCGCGTTATCAAATCTTACATATTGTTTTTGGGGAAGGTCAATTTTATAATATCCCTTTTTTTTTGAAGTATAGGTCGAATTACAACTTAAAAAAGCACAGCTGAGAAATAAGACTGCAACAAAATTTATTGAAAAATTTTTCACACTAAACACTTTGTCCATTTTCATTTTTTTTCAAGGTAACCTTTACTTTTTCAATACGATTTTTATTTATTACCAATGGTATAAATGTAAAATCCCCTGCAATAATATTTTCGTTTATTGCCGGAAATTCCCCGGCAATTTCCAGCACGAGTCCAGCAAGAGAGTCACTATCACCCCGCAACTTGTCAAAAGTATCTACAGGAATATGAAGTGCTTTACATACATCATTTATCATTGTTTTGCCTTCAAATATATAATTGAAGTCATCTAATTTTTTATTGGCGCTTTGTTCATCGTCAAATTCATCCTGTATATCACCAATAATTTCTTCCATTACATCTTCAAGGGTTACAATGCCGGACGTGCCCCCAAATTCGTCTACAACAACAGCCAAATGAATACGCTTATTTCTAAAATCCTGCAACAGGTCTTCTATCAGCTTTTGTTCATGAACATAAAATACCGGGCGCATGAGGGTATGCCAGTCATACATTTCTTCATCAAGGTGTGGTAATAAATCTTTTGTGTGAAGAATACCTGTAATTTCATCCAAATTATTTTTATAAACCGGTAAGCGGGAATAGTGCATTTCCTCAACTTTGTTTTTAACATCCGTAAAAGAAGTATTAAATTCAATACCACTAACGTCTAAGCGTGTTCGCATAATTTGTTTTACAGTGGTATTGCCAAATTTCCTGATGCCTTTTAAAATTTGTTTTTCTTCACTCGTAGCTTCGTTATCAGGAAGCAGGTCAATCGCGTAATCCAACTGCTTATCATCCATGCGGGACGAGCTTGAATGAAATCCTTTTTCAATTGAATCACTAAGCCTTACCAGCCGAAGGCTCAGGGGAAGAAAGATCCTGTAAAATATTTCTATTATCAGCGAGGAAGTAGCTGCAAACCATATTTTATGATGCGTGGCCCATACTTTCGGTAATACTTCGCAAAACATAACAAGCAGCGTAGTAACTACAAGCACCTTAAGCAGAAACTCAATTATTACCTGCAGGTGAAAACCTTCAATCCAACTATTCATTAAAGTGTTCGAAATAAGAATAATTCCAATATTTACAAGGCTGTTTGCAATTAACATAGACGCAAGCAGGGTTTTAGGATTTTCAAGAAGCGTCACAATTCTTCTGTAAGAAGGATGTTGCCTTGTTTTAAGCATATTAATGTCCTTAACGGAAAGAGAAAAATAGGCAACTTCTGACCCGGACAACAAAAATGATAAAAAGAAAAAAATAACAATTGTGAAAAAAAGTATCGTAGCTGCAACAGGGCTTAATGCCTGAACATTGAGAAGAGTGTAACTGTAATGAATAACCGAATGATAATCCAAAGCGAATAAGTTTAATTAAAAATGTGGATGATATAAATAATCAGCCTTTTTTAAAACGGAAGCTTTTCCGAGCCTTCGTCAATTGGTGGTATTTCATTTCCCGGTAAAATTTCATGGCTACCTTCTACTCCGGGCTGCCCCGCTTCTGTACGTTTGTCCAGCATTATCAGGTTATCGGCAATTATTTCAGTCGCCGCTTTTTTATTATGATCCCTGTCTTCCCAATGTCTCGTTTTTAAACGGCCTTCAATATATACAAGACTACTCTTGTGAAGATATTTTTGTGCGAGTTCAGCAAGGCCGCGCCACAAAACAACATTATGCCACTCTGTTTGCGAAATTAATTTCCCCGTTTTGTCTTTATAAGTTTCTGTTGTTGCCAGCGGAAATTTTGCAACGGGAATATTGCCTTCCAGGTATTGTATTTCAGGATCCTTTCCCAGGTTTCCGATAAGTACTACTCTGTTTACGCCTCTCATAAAAATCTTATTTTCTTCTTTGCTAATTGATAAAAACAAATTTAAAGATACATTTTAATCCTGCAAATATGATGCGATAAATTTGGGGAAGGCGAGCTTTTCAAGTTCATTTTTAGAAACCATTTTATATTTCATAAGCGGTATCGTGGGATTTTTTATAGTAATGTGGAAAAATCTGCCGGCAATAGTTTGGTGCGTAAGTTTTTGGCTGAGTATTCTAGAAATTTTAGTAACCCTGAAATTATTTTTTCCAAACAAAAAAGTGATATAGGGTAATTTTAAAAATTCTTTTTCCGGAAGAAGGCTTTCCGATTCGACAAGAATAAATTCATGCAAATTTTGCCAGATATCTTTCCCGGTTCTCTGGTTAATGTAGATTTTATTTTTATGTTCAACTTGTAAATAATTAAAAAAACGTTGCCGGG
>CBIGQT010000157.1:0-6753 GCA_966191655.1 uncultured Ginsengibacter sp. | reverse complement strand
TTTGCAAAGCACGGCGATGGTGGAAATTATTGGCTACCCGCTTATTTCACTAACTGGAACGGCACGTGTTTATCCATCCCGGATCCGCTTCCCGAAAAGCTAAATCAGCTTGATGAAATAAAAGAGGAAATGAATAAAGACAAAAATCCTGATGATATTCCGAAAGCGTTTTACACCCAACCAAAAGATGACAAAATAGAATTGAAATATGGTAATGCTTATGCATTTCGTGTACGCTTGTCCGATATATCTGGCGGTGGTCCCGGACCGGGTAGCAATTCAGTAAATAAAGGCGAACATAAAATTGCTGTTCAAAAATTTAAAAGATATGTTGCTCCTCAACCACCAAATGTAAAAGTAGCAAACGATAATAAATCCATTGTTATTGAAAGGCCACGCCTCAACTATCCCGCAATATTGTATACTAATGTTGATACAAAAAATGCGACTGCTGAATTATTAGCCGACCGGCAGGAGCTTATTGCTTTACGTAACAGGGCGGATGGGAAAAGCAATTTTAGAAAATGGCTTCGTGAGGTAAGTCTGCCTGACCCTGATGTAACGCAGGTGGAAATTGTAGTAGAAATAAAAACGCTGGATATGGATCGGGAAGATTCGTATAATGCTATCACCAAAACAACACCAAAAGAAGCATACATTTTTTTGTATAAGACTTTTCGAAATTTTCCAAAATATGTATTAAAGCACAACCCGCCTAAAGATGTGATTGATCTTGAGTTTGAATACCAGGATATAAGCCTTATCAATTTCTTAGCGCCTGTTGATAAGCTTGGATTATCTGGAAAAATACATAGCAGTAAAGGGCCATTGATTCTTCCAACGGCAAGGGATATACGCATTACCATCCGTTCTTTTTGCCCCGCAGAAACCCCTGAATATTTTGGTTCGGAAGAATCAAGAATAAGTATTCCGACGGTGCAATTCCTTCGCCAGGATCCTGCAAAACTTGAAAAGGAACCTTTGTTTCTTGAGACTGAAGATCCGTTGTTAAGCATTTTCTTCCAGCGGCAACCTGCCAGTACTCCACAATATAGGGAAGAACAAAAAACACGTGGTAAAGGAAATGAAACAGATTCCGATTTGCTGAACAGGTTAGCGGCAATAACTGGGCTGATTCATAAAAATGAATCAATCATCGGCAACGATAATATTCGCACACAAATGGGTTGTAGTAAAATTATTAATCATTCTGTTTCACCCGATCATAGCTCTATAACCTTTGCCAGCCGTGATGATTTTTATCATAAATGGATTAATGTTATACAGCTCGATCTTAACCGCGACTGGACATGGGATCTTTTAAAGCCTGATAGTTTTAAAATATTCAGGCAATGGAAATTTGATAATGAGGATGATTTCCATGACAAAGAAGAATTGGGAGCTATAGCCCTCACAAAAGGACTAAACTGGCAGGCAATGAACGAACCCGCTCGCTCTTTTACCCGATTGGTTTTTATTGATGCCTTAGACCCGAAACCTTCAGCTGAAAATTTTCCCGAACCTATTGAAGTAAAATATTTTGTGCAACCACAGTTTAAGCAGGTAAGTAAAAATGGTGTGCAGGTTGATCTGGATTTTGATGAAACTATTGCTACACAACAGCTCAATAATTTACTGCCAATAACAACTGTTCCGGCGCAGGTTCCTAAAATTGTTTCTGTCGGTATCGCTTTATCACCGGATAGTGCTGATGAAGAATTAATAGCCAACCGCTATTCAGAAACGTTTAACCGTAACCGTTACCTGTGGATTGAATTTGATAAACCGCTTGCTGATGTTAAAGACATATACTTTGCACGGGTACTTGCTTACTCGCCAGACCCAATGCTGGCTGCGCTGGATGAAAAATTAGTTGGGGCATCATTAAATAGTGGGAACTTAAGTGCAGGCCCCGGTAATGCCTGGAACCAGAAAAGCTGGGAAGATTATTTGCTCAAAGAACAACCGGAACCTCCTATAAACTTAGATCCTGAGATTGTGCGTATCGTAAGGTCTGGACAGCCTTTCGACCAAAGCGGTATAGATGCGATGCAGGCCATGACGCCGGCTATTACATTACTGCCTGATGATAAACCAACTCACTTCCTGCTGCCCTTGCCGCCAGGTATTTATCCTGATTCGGAAGAACTTTTCGGTTTCTTTACTTATGAATTTCGCGTAGGACATTTTAGCTCAAAAAAATGGTCAACGGCGCACGGCCGCTATGGCTCATCCCTTCGGATAACAGGTGTTCAGCATCCGGCGCCGCCAATGATATTAAATACCACAAGAGACAGGGATAAAGTTTTAGTAAGTACACGCCATGCACAATCGTTTTTTGAAGGAAGAAATGTAACTCCTTCAAAACCCAGGACGGATATTTATGCTTGCCTGTATGCACAAGTATTGCAGGCTGATGGCATTCACTATCGCAATATTCTTATTGATAAATTATTGTTACTAAAACCTTTTTTTACCACAGATATAGATGAGGTAACGGCCTACAATAGACGAAGAAAAGAGAATGAAAAGATCGGCAAACCATTTACTCCACCCGAGCCGCCGGTGTTACTACCGGGAACACCCCCTTATGGAGTTAACTTTTGGAATATGAAAGATGTAAGAGAAAAGCTGCGCTTTCTTGGTATAGATGATAATACATCACTAAGTGTTTTATCCATTGAGCTGATGCCGCGAAATGATTTCCATAATGGGGAACTTGGAGATGCGAACGTGATCATTAGGCCGTTGCCTCCGCAAGAGCTTTCACTTGATAAGATAAGGATTTTGAGAACATCCAAGTTGTGTCCTGTGAAGGAAACCTGCGCTGTGGAAATTTAAAAAGAAGTGAATAAAAAAATTAATTTTTTGACATCGCTAATAATTATTTTTCAATCCATAAAATTTTAATGATTAACTATCATGAAAAGAAACAAATTTATGGCAGCATACATGAAGTTGCAATTGCTCCGGATACATTAAGTAAAACAGATCCAAAATATAATATAATGGAACATCATACCAGGCCTGAGCAGGCTGCCAAAATATTTAATGAAGTAAAACCAAAGCTTGCTGTGTACTCGCATATAGTACAATTGTATGGATACACCGAAGATGAGATAATGGAGCGAACAAAAGAAAATTATTCAGGACGAATAGTTATGGGTGAAGATTTGATGAGCTTTTCAATTGGAGATACCGTTTCTGTGATTAAGTGGCAGAAGAAATAATAGCACTTAAATGAAGTAACTTTTCAATGCCGATCTTACGGTCTCCGCCTGATCGTTGGATAGCTTTAAAGTTTCACGGCTAATTTGTCCGGAATCGGTCAGACTGGGAAGATGATACCGCTTATCAATAAAGATGAAAAGCAGGAATTTTTTGTTTGCATTGCTGCCAATAGAAATAGTTCTTTAAAAATTGATTAAATATTATCTTATTAAATCTGAATTAACTTTAAACTATGCGAATTGCCGTAGTTACCATATTTGTTTTCTCCTTTACCTGCTCAATCAACTTTGCAAAAGCTCAACAACAATTATTTAAAAATTACACCGTAAACGATGGGCTTATTTCCAATTCCATTCGAAGGGTGTTCCAGGATTCAAAGGGTTTTTTATGGATAGCTACCCTTGAAGGGCTCAGCAAGTATGACGGAAATACTTTCACTAACTACACCACTGCCAACGGCCTTTCTCATAATATGGTAAATGATTTTTATGAAACGAAAGACGGGCAATTATATGTGGCTCTTAACAACGGAAGCATTGATAAAATTGTCGACGATAAAATTATTCCCAAAGCTGTTTCGTCATCCGTTGTGATCAATCGCTTTTTACATTCTTCGTGGCCCCAGGTAATTGCAACAACGGATGGCAATGGATTACAGAATTTTACTAAGGGCAAACTAATAATACCTATGCAGGATTTGCCGCAATTCTCATTCTACGAAATACTAAAACTCAATGATACTTCATTTATTACAACCAGCGATAATTATGTAGCGGTATTCAACAGAAATTATAAGCTCATTGCAAAGATAAAAGCGGCCGATAGCAAGTTTTCTGCAATAAAAATTTTTCAAGATTCAAAAAAGAGAATTTGGATTGCTTCCGGCCAGCAACTTAAATTAATCAAGGGGCTTCCTGAAATAAATAAGCCCGTAGCTTATGTTTCGCCGCCGGCAGCGTTTGGTATTCTTAGCCATAAGCAAATAAATATTAACGACATATTTGAAGATGAGGATGGTGCAATGTGGTTTGCAACATCAGCCGGAATTATAAAAATAAATACTGACGGCTCACAACAAATTTTCACCGTAAAAGATGGCCTCAGTTCAAACATCGTTACCAGCATCTTCGAGGATAAAGAAAAAAATATCTGGTTTGGCACCGCGGTTGGTCTTTCAAAATTAATTACCAAATCGGGCATCAGGTTATACCCGTTGGAGAACGGGATATGGTCAAATGATAATTTATACCTGATGTATCCATTCAAAAAAAATAATTTTCTGGTAAGTGCATTCAAGGGTACCCTGGACTTCAATAAAATAACAGGTAGCTTTTCGACCATTACAGACCACAACTATTTTTTTTATAATGTAGTAGCAAATACCAATCCTCCTTTAATGACAGGCCTGTTTAAAACGGCAGAATTCGATTCACTGCGCATGCGGGTTACCAATATTTCTCCGGTTCCCTATAGCGCCATGTCAAGGATGATAAGAGATAAAACCGGTGATATTTTTTTAAGCGATATAACTGATTTGTTTTTTAGTTCAGGCAATACGCTTCATAAAATTCTTGAGTATCGTGTTACGGGTATGTTCATCGATAAGAATAATAATTTGTGGGTAGGCACCTGGCAGAATGGCCTTTTCAGTCTGCACTATGAGGTAGTTGATAACCATATACAGGTATTAAAAAAAGAGCACTTTTTACCCGATGCAAATATCCGTGCCCTCTATGAAGATTCAAAAGGCAATATATGGGCCGGAACCCGCTACCAGGGTGTTTACCGGCTGTCCAAAAATGAAAAAGACAGTTTTACTATTTTAAATTTCAATCAAAGCACCGGGCTTACGTCCAATTTTGTAAAAGGTATAAGAGAAGATACAAATGGAAATTTTTGGATTGCTTTTTATTATGGTCTTGATAAATTAATATTCCTCAATGATAGCTTTCATGTTTTTAACTTTAGCAGGGTTAATAATTATTTTGCAAGCATAACAGGTATAGAAACGGATGATGATAATACATTGTGGTTGGCAACAGGCGAAGGGCTTGTAAAAATAAAGGATGGAGAGTTGGAAAAAACGCCGCCTCTGCCAGTGTATATTACAAAAATATTTTCAGCCGATTCAACGTATCCGCTTCATGCAAAAAAAATACAATTAAATTATCATCAAAACCAGGTGCAGTTTGAATATTCTGCTCCAGGTTATATTAATGAAAAACAAATTTTATATAGCTATCGTTTGTCCGGCAGTTCTGACATAGAGTGGTCTAAAGCAGCCAACCAGCATATCGTTTCTTATGCAGGGTTGCAGCCGGGAAAATACCGGTTTGAAGTGAGGGCGTTAGGATGGAACGGTGCCTGGGGGATACCTGCAGCAGCAGATTTTGTTATTACTCCACCTTTTTGGAAAACATGGTGGTTTATTTCTTTACTCTCTTTTTGTGGTTTTCTATTAATCTACTGGTTTGTGAAATGGAGGATAAAAAACATTCAAACTATTGCAGCAGAAAAATTAAAAGTGCAACAACTTAATGCTGAGCAATATAAAAGCAAACTGGAGCTTGAGCAGATCATAAATTATTTTTCTTCTTCATTAATCGATAAAAATAATATAGAAGATGTGTTATGGGATGTGGCTAAAAACCTGATTGGCCGCCTTGGATTTGTTGACTGCATGATATATTTATGGAACGAGGATAAAACTAAAATGATACAGAAGGCGGGCTTTGGACCAAAGGGATCAATTGAGCAAATAAGTAAACAGCCCTTTGATGTATCGCCAGGGCAGGGTGTTGTTGGATACGTGATGCAAACAAAAGAAGCGATATTAATTCCGGATACTTCAAAAGAAGATCGTTACCGGCCTGACGAAATGATAAGATTGAGTGAGCTAACCGTGCCGGTGATTTATAACAGTGAATTGATAGGAGTGATAGACAGCGAACACAGTGAAAAGAATTTTTTTACCCAAAGGCATTTGCAAATATTAAATACTATTGCCACATTGGTTGCCGATAAAATAAAATCTATAGAGGCGGAGCAATTGCTGCAAAGCGCCAGGTTGGAAATGTATAGTATAAATGAGCAGCTTTCAAAAGCCAGGCTGGAGGCACTTCGCAGCCAGATGAACCCACATTTTATTTTCAATTGCATTAATAGTATTGATGCCCTTATTCAGAGCAACGATAAATACAATGCAACAATCTATCTTAATAAATTTGCAAAGCTCATTCGCAACATACTTGATAGTTCCAAACAAAATACGGTAAGCCTTGCCAATGATTTAGATACATTAAAATTGTACATCGAGCTGGAGCAATTTCGTCATGAGGATAAATTTACCGCCGAAATAAAAGCTGATGACGAACTGTTGCAGGACGATTATAAAATACCCCCTCTTATTATCCAACCTTATGTTGAAAATGCAATTATCCATGGACTAAAAAACAGGACAGATAATAATGGGCGGCTTTTAATCACCGTCAACAGGCAAAACCACCGTCTTCATTTCATAAT
>CBIGQT010000156.1:0-6768 GCA_966191655.1 uncultured Ginsengibacter sp. | reverse complement strand
CAATTTTCATTTTTGCATCTAATTGTTCTACCTCCGATGTTAAGGCTTCAAGCAATAGTCTCGTTTCATTTATGGCCGAATGATTTTGTTGCAACTGTTCGTTAAACTCTTCCAAACGCATTGTGGCAATTGATTGCTGATGAACTATGTTTTCAATCTTATTTTGAATTGCAAATGATGTATTAATTAACTCATTTATATGCTGTTGTGTTTGTTGTATCGTATTTTCTTTTAATTGTTCGTTAAAAGCAATTACTTCATTAGAACGCTGGGTTATGACGGCTTTCAAAGCAGCGACTTTTTGTTGCTGAACTGCTATTTTTTCTGCAAGCTTTTCGAGATTTTTTGCACGCCCAATTTTCTTTCCTTCAAACAAACCAACGCTTCCTCCGGTGAGAGAATATTTTCCCTTTACATATTTGCCATTCTTTTCGAGTACAATATGACCGTTAGTATTTTGTAATGCGTTTTCATTTTCAGCAATTAATACGTTTCCTAAAAGATAGGTAGCAAGATGTCTATATTTTTCATCCACTTCCACAACGGACATGGCAGAAATTGTTCCCTCAATTGCTTCATGATTGTTTTTATTTTCAAAAGCATTTAATTTGTCGAGAAGGAAAAAATTTGCTTTGCCTTTTTTATTATTATCCAGTAAATGAACAGCCGTAAGTCCTTCATTAATATCTTCTACCACATAATAATTCAAATAAGGTTCTAATACATTTTCAAGAGCAGTGCGGTATTCTTCCTTCACATAAATAATATCACTAAGAATAGGAGCTGTATAATTCCATGCCTTATTATTATGCAAAAATTTTACACTTTCAGGATAGCCTTCCATTGTATCGATAAGGCTTTTCAAAAGATCATATTCATTTTGCCGGGCATCGAGTATGCGGTTCTCTTCAGCAAGTTCGCTCCTTAATTTCTCAAGCGTAGCCTGTGTTTCAAGAATTTGTTCTTTAGTAAAAGCATTGTGTTGCTTTAATTGGTCGAGTGTTGTTTTTTTCTCCTCCAACTCCTTTTCCTTTTCCTTCTTTTCTACTTCCAGTTTTTCAAGCATTTCCTTTTGCTGGCTTTGTTCGTCATCAATCTGCGTTATTGTTCTTTGCAAATTGTGAATGGTGGTATCAGCAACAGCAACTTTTTTTTCGGCATCAAAATAATTCCTTTGCAAAATCATTTGCGACTGGCGTAAGGCATCTACCGTTGTTCTTTTTTCATCAAAAACATTTCTTTTTTCTTCGGCATTCTGCTTTAGCAAATCAAGTTGTTTCTTTTGCTCGTCAAGTTTTATTTCTTCATCACCAATTTGTTGTTTTGTGAAAGCAATACTCTCCTCAATCCCTTTCAACTGGCCTTCTGCTTTTTCCAAAAAATCTTTCAGGTTCGTTTCTCTTTCGTGCAAATATTGCAACCGTTGGGAACTAAGATTTCTCTCATTTTCTCTTTCACGCACCGTATTATTTAGTTCATTAAAAGCATGCTGTTGTTGCTGCAATATTTTTTCTTTGTCTATAAATCCGGCCTTCTCTTTTTCGAGCGCAGCTTCACGGGTTGCTATTTCAGTTTCAAGCTGAATTTTTTTATCTATCTCAGCTTTTTGCTGTTCGTTCAGGTCTTTATAAGTAATATTAAAACCTTCTAATGCTGCCTTTGCAAGCTCAATACTTATCTCACGGTATTCTTTTTTTATTTCGTAATATTTTTCTGCCTTCTTTGCCTGGCTTTCTAATGTTTTTAACTGGTTATTAATTTCAAAAAGCAAATCTTCAATACGGGCAAGATCCTGCTCTGTAGCATCCAGCTTGAGTTTGGCCTCACGCTTTCTTGTTTTATAAATAGAAATACCGGCAGCCTGTTCCAGCATTCTGCGACGGCTTTGCTCTTTATCTTTTATAATATCATCAACCATTCCTAACTCGATGATTGCATAGCTGTCGGTACTTACGCCGGTATCCATAAAGAGATTATGAATATCTTTTAAACGGCAGCTTACGTCATTAAGCCTGTATTCACTTTCCCCGTTCTTATAATATTTCCGGGTAATCGTTACCGTATTAAATTCTGTGGGTAGCAAATTGCGTGTGTTATCAAACGTTAGACTTACTTCTGCAAGCCCGCTGGCACTTCTCGTTTTGGAACCGTTAAATACAAGGCTTTCCAGGTTTTCACTCCTTAGCTGGCTGATCTTTTGTTCACCAATAACCCAACGTATGCTGTCAACAATATTGCTTTTGCCACAGCCATTAGGGCCAATAACACCGGTAATTCCTTCATCGAAGTTTAGGGTAGTTTTGTCTGCAAAGCTTTTGAACCCTTTTATTTCAAGACTCTTTAATCTCACTGTATCTTTTTTAACCCGCCACAAAGACGGTTTGGGCAGGCTGGCAAATATATTGGTTATGTTATAAAGAAATCTTGGTTAACATGAATTGGGTTTTATAATTATGCACACATTTTTCACAGATGTAATTTTTTTAATTTTAAATACCCTTTGCTCCTTAATTTTTTTGTGGGTTGTTTTTATTTACATTTACAAAAATTTTTTTAAATGAAAACATTTTTAGTTCCCGTAGATTTTTCCAGCACATCGGAAAATGCTGCTGAATATGCAGTAGCACTTACAAAAGATATTCCAGGTGTTGAAATTATTTTATATCACGTTTTTAGTAGCATCAGTATTGCTGCCTTAACTGAGAAGGAGGATGGTGCAAGAAAGATGGTATACGATGCTGAATTAAATATTGTAAAAAACAAGCTTAATTATTCTGATAATCAAAAGATTACAATTGAATCGGAAGAAGGTTCCTTTATAGATAGTATTGAAAAATATGTAATGAGCAATCATATTGATATGGTGATTATGGGTATTACCGGCAGTTCAAGAATTTCACAGGTTTTTATGGGCACTAACACTCTTAATGTGATAAGGCACATTAATGTGCCGGTTATGATTATTCCGCCCCAGGCAAAATTTACCGGTATAAAAAATGTGCTTTTTACATCAGACTTTAAAGATGTTGCCCGTACAACACCTTTTGTTTCACTTAAAAAAATACTGGATCTGTTTCAGCCAAAACTTAATATTCTTAATGTAGACAGCGAACATTATATTGAGCTTACTGATGAGTTTAAGATTGAAAGAGAAGCCATGGAAGAAAAGCTAAACCCTTATAATCCCGAGTTCTCTTTTTTACGGGCTTATGATTTTTTAGATGGTATTAACCAGTTTGCAGAAGCAAAAGATATTGATGCAATAATAACTGTTCCGAGAAAGCATGGCTTTATCAGTCAACTTTTTAAAACAAGCCATACAAAAAAACTTGCTTATCACAGTCACGTTCCAACGATTGCAATTTCTCACTAATTGTCTGAACAGGAATTTATTGAAGCTGCTTGACTTACAGAATTATAAAACAACCTGACAGGCATTTTTTTGCATGTCTTTTTTACCGTGCCTCTTTTTTGACACACTTGATAATTCAATAGATTTGTGCGCCCGGATTTATAGAATTGAACTGTGTTGATTGATGGATAAAAGTTAATTTATGAAAAATATAAAACTTATTGAAGTGCCCAGTGAGATTGGTGCAGGCACACGTGGCGCAAGTCTTGGCATTGATGCAATAAAAATTGCCGCTCTTGATTTCATGAGTAATTTTTTTGTTCATTTTCCATCAGAAAAAATTGAGGCTGAAAATAATTTACTATTTGAACCGATCCAATCACCGTATGCCAAAAGGCTTAATGGCGTACTCATTATGACTGAAAGGATTTCAAAGTCTATAAAAGAAACGATCAATAATAATTTTTTCCCGGTCGTAATCAGTGGAGATCATAGTAATTCAATGGGCACTATTGCCGGTATTAAAATGGCAAAACCTCAAAGTCGTCTTGGCATTATCTGGATTGATGCGCATGCTGACCTTCATACACCTTACACCACTCCTTCTGGAAATATGCATGGGATGCCACTTTCAGCCTCTATTGCTGACGATAACGAAGAAAGCAAAGTTCATGAGCCGGATGAAAAAACAAAAAAACAATGGGAGCAATTAAAAAATTTCGGTAAGATTTCTCCAAAAGTTTTACCGGAAGATATCGTTTTTATTTCTCTACGGGATTATGAAAAGGAAGAAAAACACCTGATAGAAAAATATGGGATGAAAGTTATTACTACGGCTGAACTCAGGCGAAAAGGCCCCGAAAATGTAGTAAGAGCTTCACTGAGATATTTAACTGAGTGTACCGATATTTATGTAAGCTTTGATGTCGACTGCCTTGATTCGTCAATAACAAAAGGTACCGGAACGCCTGTAAGCAATGGACTTAAAGAAAGAGAGGCGGAAGATTTGGTAAGTAAGTTTATGCAAAACCGTAAGATATGTTGTTTTGAAATTACAGAAGTAAATCCCACTCTTGATAAAGAAAATCTAATGGCAGAAATTGCCTTTAATATTTTACAGCGAAGCGTAAATGTATTGATGATGAATTAATTTATAAACCCATTGGAATCTCTTTCTTCTGACGATTCCTGGCAAGAGACGGATCCATTTCAATTGCTTTATCACATATCTTTTGGCCCTTTTCTTTTTCTCCTTTCTTTTGTAAAACCATACCGGCCATAAATAATGATGAAGCGTCTTTAGGATTTAATTCAAGCAATTTCTCGTAGAATACCAAAGCATCATCATAATGCTTAGTGTCATACATAGCATAAGCAATATTATTGATAAGTTCTTTGTTGTTTGGCTTTTTATCTAAAACAGTTTTTAGTGTTTTCATTCCGTTTTCAACGTCGCCGGTATATAATTGAGCAAAGCCAAGATTTTCATTATAATCATTTGTTTTATTATACCCTTTGTCGCCGGCCATGGTAAAATATTTTAAAGCATTCTTATAATCTTCCTGGTTATAATAAATAAGGCCTAACTCGTATATCCACACATTTCTATCGGGTTCTAATGCAATAGCATTTTGATATTGAGGAATGGCATCTTTTTCGTTCTCCAGTTCTAAATACGTGCGGCCTAATGTATAGGCAGACTCAGCATCTTTATCATTTTTACTTAAGGCTTTTTGTAAAAGCGTTTGTGCTTTACCGTAATCTTCAAGATTGTAATAACTTATTCCCATGATGCGATCTGCATCAGGACAGCTATTGCATTTCTGTGCAAGATCAATTGCTTTTTGAAATTGCCTGTTATTAAAATAAAGATTGGATAATTGTTTAATTACTTCATTATTGCCGGGATCAAGTTCGTAGGCTTTGGTAAAATTTCCCAGTGCAGGATCCACCTTCCTTATTTCTAAATTAACGTGCCCACTTTCGATATATGCGTCTGTATAATTTGGATTGAAGCTGATCGCTTTATCAAAATCTTTTCCTGCAACGGCAAAAAGTTTTGCATTTTTTTCTTCTATCCCTTTGTTAAAATAAAATTGTGCGCTATCTATATTTTGAGAAAAAAGAAAATATCCGGGGAAGCATAACAAAATAGTAAGGATTCGATTTTTCATAGGAAAATATTTGCTTCAACAAGAATTGTATAACCAATTTATTCTACAGGTTATTTTAGTACTATAGCACTTAACGCAGGTAACTGGAGATTTATTTCGTATAGTTTGCTTTTTTTGTCTACTAATTCAGTTGTTATAGTTTGATTATCATGATGACCGGCACCCCAAAATTTTTTATCATCGCTGTTAAATATAACACTCCATTCTTTTTTTTCATGAACATTTACCTTCCAGTTTTCTCTTGTAACAGGTGTCATATTGAAAATCACTAAAATATTTTCTTTACTTTTTTTGCCCTTTCGCATGTATACAATAACCGATTCATTACGATGGTCAAGGTTAATCCATTCAAAACCTTCTTCATCAAACTGACATTCGTACAGAGCCGGCTGGCTTGTATAAAGCCTGTTAAGACTGCTTACACAATCCTGCATTTTTTGGTGGGGCTCATGCACCAGTAAATGCCAATCTATTTCGGCATTATAATTCCATTCAGAAGTTTGTGCAATTTCATTTCCCATAAAAAGTAATTTACCACCCGGATGTGTAAACATATAGGTATACAGCAATCTCAGGTTCGCAAATTTTTGCCATTCATCGCCCGGCATTTTATAAAGCATGGGAGACTTGCCATGAACCACTTCATCATGACTTAGCGGCAACATAAAATTTTCATCATAGAAATACATCATGCTGAAAGTAAATTTATCCTGCTGGTCTTTACGGTATAAGGGATCTGTTTTAAAATAATCCAATGTATCATGCATCCATCCCATCATCCATTTCATTCCAAATCCCAAACCACCATTAACAGTCATATCAGTAACCTGTGGCTGGTTGGTGGATTCTTCTGCAATCATCTGCACATCCGGAAAATCCCGATAGACCATTTCATTCAGATTCTTAATAAATGCAAAGGCTTCGAGATTACCATTGCCGCCAAATTCATTCGGCTCCCATTCTCCTTCTTCTCTTGAATAATCGAGGCGCAGCATAGAACTTACGGCATCAACCCTTATGCCGTCAATATGAAATTTATCGAACCAGAATCTTGCGCTACTGATAAGAAATGAACGCACCTCTCCTCTTTTATAATTGAAAATATAGGAGTTCCAGTCGGGATGATAGCCTTTTCTCATATCAGCATATTCATAAGTATGCGTTCCATCAAACATAAAAAGCCCAAAGGCATCATGCGGAAAATGGGAAGGTACCCAATCGAGTATTACACCAATATTTTCC
>CBIGQT010000155.1:0-6797 GCA_966191655.1 uncultured Ginsengibacter sp. | reverse complement strand
ATATTTTTCAATGAGGTTGACAAATGGCTTACCAAATTTTAATGCTTTCCCTACACTCACACCCTGGCATTTCTCAAGTTCTTTTAATGTAGTGGGATAAAGACTTGACATATCCAACAGGCTATTTTCGAGAAAAATAACAAATGGAGGAAGGTTTCTTTTTTTTGCTTCCTGCTGACGAAGGTTTTTTAATAATTCAAATAATTTTTCATCGGAAGCTATAGTTTCGCCCGAGCCTTCTTCTTCATCATCTTCACCACTATCTTCAAAAATGTGGTTTAATGCAATTTTAAATGATGTAGGTTTTTTTAAAAAAGATTCTCCTTTAGATGATGTAATTTTCAAAACACCATAGTCTTCAATATCTTTTTTAATCAGGTTTCCCAAAAGCATTTGCCTGATCAAAGAATTCCAAAAATGTTCATCTTTCTCCTTTCCGCCTCCAAATACCTCCAAATCATCATGCCTGTACATTTTTATTTGAGGGTTTGGTTTACCCAGAATTACTGGAATAACATAAGTTATCGGAAAGCGCTCATCAAGCAATTTTATTGTTTTTAAAGCGAGTAATGTCTCTGTTTTTACTTCCTGAAGTTCTTTAGGGCTTTTGCAATTATCGCACATCCCGCCGCAATCATCGTTTTCATAATCTTCTCCAAAATAACTCAATAATATTTTTCGCCTGCATACTGCGCTTTCAGAATATGCTACCGTTTCATTAATTAATTGTCCTCCTACTTCTCTTTCAGATAAAGATTTATCACGCATTAAATGTTCTAATTTTGAGACATCTTTATGCGAATAATAAAGTATGCATTTCCCTTCCAACCCGTCCCGTCCGGCACGGCCCGTTTCCTGGTAATAATTTTCGATAGACTTTGGTATATTATAATGAATTACAAATCTTACGTCCGGCTTGTCGATTCCCATGCCAAAAGCAATAGTTGCAACAATTACCTGAACATCTTCTCCCAAAAACTGGTCTTGCCGGGCCGCTCTTAACTTAGAATCAAGTCCTGCGTGATAGGCCACTGCTTTTATTCCGTTTGCCATTAGCATTTGCGCAAGCTCTTCGGTGGTCTTGCGATTAAGAGTATAAATGATGCCGCTTTTACCCATGTTTTGCGAAATAAATTTCACAATACTTTTAACCACTTGATCTTTTTTTAATTTTGGCTGAACCTCATAGTAAAGATTTGGCCTGTTAAAAGAGGAAATAAAAATATTGGGGTCGCGTAAACCAAGGTTTTTTACAATATCGCTTTGAACTTTCGGCGTCGCCGTGGCAGTAAGGGCAATAACCGGAATTTTCTTGTCTATTTCATCCATTATCTCTCTGAGCCTCCTATATTCAGGCCTGAAATCATGACCCCATTCGCTGATGCAATGGGCTTCATCTACGGCAAAAAAAGATATTTCCAGGTCTTTAAAAAACTCAACATTTTCCTCCTTAGTGAGCGTTTCAGGCGCAACATAAAGCATTTTGGTTTTACCGGAGGTAAGGTCTTCTTTTACCGCTTTTTGTTGGCCTTTGTTTAAAGTACTGTTTAAAAAATGAGCAATATGGTCCGTGCTGCTATAACCTCTCACCAGATCTACCTGGTTTTTCATAAGGGCAATAAGAGGAGAAACAATTATTGCACATCCTTTGCTGATTATTGCAGGTAACTGGTAACAAAGGCTTTTTCCGCCGCCTGTCGGCATAATTACAAAAGTGTCTTTTCCGGATAAGAGGCTATCAATAATTTGTTCCTGCGCATCCTTAAATGTATCGAAACCAAAATGTTGCTGAATATGTTTAACGAGATTTTCAGATTCTTTTTTGAGGGTATCTTTTTCAGACGTTTTTTTTACAGTACGGCTTTTCGGCTTTAGTTTAGTTGTAGGCATGATTTTCTTTTCTTCTCACTTAGGTTTTTTTAAAGGATTCCAAAGTTACTCCAATTGAGGTTTTAATTTTATACAACAAAAGGTGAATTAAATAATATAACCTTTCTTTATACAATTTATCAGGGTTAAGTTACGAAGAAATATATTAGTTTGGTCAAATCATTTTACTTTGCTCTACCATCCAATTAAAGTAGGTTTGCCTTTTTTTAGTAATAAAATTTGTAATTTCTTTATTGAAGATTTTTCGTAATCGTTAGAATGAAAAATAAAATCATCGCTACCGCAAAAAAAACATTTGCCCTGGAAGCAAGCTCTATTAGTGGTCTTTCAGATTTACTAGATCACAATTTTGAAAAGGCAATAACCACTATTAACAATTGCCAGGGAAGGCTTGTTGTAAGTGGTATTGGTAAAAGCGCCATTATTGCTCAAAAAATTGTAGCAACGCTCAACAGCACAGGCACGCCTTCTGTTTTTTTACACGCAGCAGATGCCATACATGGTGATATCGGCATGGTTCAACAAGACGATATCGTAATGATCATTAGCAAAAGTGGTGATAGTCCCGAAATAAAAGTTCTGGTACCATTGATCAAAAATTTTAAAAATATTATTATTGCAATGTGTGGCAATATCGATAGCTACCTGGCAAAGTTTGCTGATATTATTCTAAATACAACCGTTACAGAAGAGGCCTGTCCAAATAATCTTGCGCCCACAACCAGCACAACAGCTCAAATGGTCATGGGGGATGCAATTGCAATTTGTCTTATGGAAATAAAAGGCTTTAGTACCGGAGATTTCGCAAAATTTCACCCTGGCGGAACATTAGGAAAAAAACTATATCTGCGGGTAGGCGACCTCATTATCAACAACGAAAAGCCCGAAGTAAAAGAAAATAGTCTTTTAAAAGAAATCATAATAGAGATTACCAAAAAGCGTTTAGGCGCAACAGTTATTGTTGACGAAGAAAAAAATATCTTAGGTATTATAACTGATGGCGATTTAAGAAGAATGCTTGAAAAAAATCTTGTCACCGCAAAAATAAAAGCAAAAGATATAATGACTTCGCATCCAAAAACAATTGAGAGTACACGATTGGCTGTTGATGCACTTGACATGATGCGCAAAAAAAACATAACACAGCTTATAGTGGTTGACGATAAACGTTATGTTGGTATCTTGCATTTACACGATCTTATCAGGGAGGGAATAATTTAATATTAAAAAATGAACGAAAATAATTACGTCGCAATTATGGCTGGTGGCATAGGAAGTCGCTTCTGGCCGGTAAGCCGGGTAGGTTATCCTAAACAATTCCTCGATTTATTAAATGTTGGAAAAACTTTAATTCAGTCAACCTACGATAGATTTGCGCAGTTTATTCCTAACGAAAATATTTTTATAGTAACTTCTTCTCAATATAAAGAAATTGTTGAAACCCAATTACCTCAATTAAAACCTGAAAATATTTTATGCGAACCTTCCAGGAAAAACACAGCCCCTTGTGTCGCTTACATTTCTTATAAGCTTCAACAGCTCAACCCAAAAAGTAATTTAATTTGTGCGCCCGCAGATCACCTGATTCTTGATGATACTTCTTTTATAAAAGTTTGTCTCGAGGCGCTTGAGTTTACTGAAAAAAATAATGCCCTTATAACACTTGGGATAAAGCCGCTTTTTCCTAATACGGGCTATGGTTATATCCAACACGAGCAATATGCCGTTAGTGATAATATTTATAAAGTAAAAACTTTTACGGAAAAACCAGATTTTGAGCTGGCAAAAAAATTTTTAATTAGCGGGGATTTTTTATGGAATGCGGGAATTTTTGTTTGGCGTACATCAAGTATTATAACGGCATTTGAAAAATACCTGCCTGAAATACATGAAATTTTCGATAGTGCAAAAAAGGATTTGGTTACTTCCCGGGAGAAAGCCGCCATCGGTTTAATTTATCCCTTATGTGTAAACATTTCCATTGATTATGGGATACTCGAAAAAGCAGATAATGTTTATGTTATTCCTTCAGCCTTTGGTTGGAGCGACCTCGGCACATGGGGAAGTGCTTATGAAAATCTTGAAAAAGATCATCTGGATAATGCTATTACGGGTGATAACGTAATGCTGTTTGATTCTACAAAAAATATTATTCATTCTCATAATGATAAACTTTTACTTTTACAAGGCCTTGATGACTTTATTATAGTAGATACTGAAGATGTTTTGCTGATTTGCAAAAAGGAAAAAGAGCAGCATATTAAGGAATATGTTGCTGAAGTAAAACGAAACAAAGGAGATAAAAATCTTTAGTTCTTTAAGATTTACGTTACACAATTTGTATTATAGAACTCAGGCTTTTTTTATGGAAGTAATGATTGTATACTTTTGAATAATCTTAATCAAAAATATACTCTTGAATAAACTTCCTGTTAAAAGCAAACTCCCCAATACTGGCCAAACTATATTTTCGGTAATGAGTTCTTTGGCTATAAAGCATAACGCCATAAATCTAGGCCAGGGCTTTCCCGATTTTCCCATGAATGATGTTCTCATTAGTCTTGTAAACAAAGCGATGAAAGATGGCCACAATCAATACGTTCACATGAACGGCCTCATATCATTACGGGAAAGCATAGCCGGAAAAATTTCATTTTTATATCATAAAAATATTAATCCTGAAACAGAAATTACCATAACTCCGGGAGCTACTTATGCAATTTATACAGCCCTCACTTCTGTTTTGCACCCGGGAGATGAAGTAATTGTTTTTGAACCCGCTTACGATAGCTACATTCCTAACATTGAAATTAATGGTGCAAAAGCAGTAACAATTTCCTGTTTATATCCCGATTACAAAATTGATTGGAACCTGGTTAAAGAAAATATTACCGCTGCAACAAGAATGATTATAATTAATTCTCCGAATAATCCTACCGGCAATATTCTGGATAAAAATGATATGCTGCAGTTGCAGAATATTGTTTCGGGTACAAAAATTTTAATTATGAGTGATGAAGTTTATGAGCACATTGTTTTTGATGGCTTACAACATGAAAGTATTTTAAAATATCCTGACCTTTTTGAGCGAAGCTTTATTTCTTTTTCTTTTGGTAAAGTATATAATTGTACCGGTTGGAAAATAGGTTATTGTATTGCTCCTGAATTTCTAATGAAAGAGTTTAGAAAGGTTCATCAATTTAATTGTTTTAGTTGCAACTCTACTGTTCAATTTGCTCTCGCGGATTTTTTAAAGGAAAAAAATATATACCTGGGTTTAGCAAATTCTTTACAGAAAAAAAGAGACTTTTTTTACACTTTAATGAAGAACACAAAATTTAAAGCACTCTCTTCACATGGCAGCTATTTTCAACTTTATAATTATTCCGCTTTGAGCGATATAAACGAAGATGATTTTGCTATCCGCCTCACTCAGGAAGTTGGTGTGGCAACAATTCCTTTATCATCATTTTATAAAAAAAATAAAGATGATAAAGTCTTAAGATTTTGCTTTGCAAAAAAAGAAAGCACTTTATCAGATGCAGTGGAAAGGTTATTAAAGTTTACTGCATAATTTTCTTATAAACCATATCTATGGCTTATTTCAAGCATTCTTTCAATTGGTTTTTTTGAAGCTGTTAATAATTTTTCATCCATTATTATTTGAGGCTCTTCATATTCCATACAGAGATATAACTTTTCAAGCGTGTTCAGTTTCATGTACGGACAATCATTACAGGCGCACATATTATCGGGTGGGGCCGGTATAAAAGTTTTACCGGGAGATTGTATTTGCATCTGGTGCAGAATTCCTGTCTCTGTTGCAACAATAAATTCCCGGGCATCATTGTCAATTGTATATTTTAAAAGAGAAGTTGTGCTTCCTATAAAATCTGCTGTTCGTAATACAGGCTCCTCACATTCAGGATGGGCAATTACTTTTGCCTTTGGATGGCGTATTTTAAGTTTAGTAATTTTTTCAAGGCTAAAAATTTCATGAACAATGCAGGCGCCGTTCCAAAGAACCATATCTCTGCCGGTTTTCTTTTTTAAATAAGCTCCAAGATTTTTATCAGGTGCAAAAATAATTTTTTGATCTTTTGGAAGGCTTTCAATTATAGCCTGTGCATTAGATGAGGTGCAGATAATATCACTTAATGCCTTCATACCTGCTGAACAATTAATGTAGGTGATTACAATGTGATTCGGGTATTGATCTTTGAATTTTTTAAAAAGTTCCGGAGGTGCTGAGTCACTTAAAGAACAACCTGCCTTTAAATCAGGCAATAGCACTTTTTTGTTTGGATTGAGAATCTTTGCAGTTTCGGCCATAAAATGCACGCCTGCAAAAACAATTATATCAGCATCTGTGGATTGTGCTTTTTGTGCAAGACCAAGGCTATCGCCAATAAAATCTGCAACATCCTGTATGTCGGGTTCCTGGTAATAATGGGCAAGTATAATCGCATTTTTTTCTTTTTTTAATCTTTCAATTTCTGCAAACAGGTCCAAGTTAACATCAATATCAATATCCAGGAAACCTTTTTTTTCTAAATTATTTTTCGCGGATGTAATGTGTATATATTCCATAGTATTTAATATTAATACATTATTTATATAAAATTTTCTACTACTACTATAAGTGTGAATTGGTGGATAATTATATTCGTTTACTCTTGTTATTTATTAAAATCTGAATTATCCACTTCTATGCACAATAATTTAACAACCTGATAGCTTGTTTTGATCGGCATTTTTAAAAGTTATTAACCGGTGTGGAATAATAAAAGGTCTGAAAACTATTTCTTCCTCACCAGATGTATTAAAAAAGAATAAACCGCAGGTTCTTAACTTTATAATTATACCTTAAGTTAAAATAAATAGTTACGGTCAAAAAATCCACAAAA
>CBIGQT010000154.1:0-6801 GCA_966191655.1 uncultured Ginsengibacter sp. | reverse complement strand
CAGGTGCTGCAAATGGTACCGCACTTTCGGCAACTTTTAATACTCCTCTTTCCATTGCTGTAGACGGGGCAAAAAATTTATTTGTTACGGAAAAAAGTAATTATGATATTAGAAAAATTGCTGCAGATGGAAGTGTAACAACAGTTGCAGGAACCGGGCAGCCCGGCTCAGCAGACGGCGCCGGAACTTCTGCAAGTTTTAATTTTCCTGTTGGTATTGTTGCTGATCTTTCCGGTAACCTATATGTAACGGATAATGCCTTCGGCACTGTAAGGATAATTACTCCCGCAGGATTTGTCGCGACGCTTGCAGGAAACGGTAATAGCGCCTCAGTTGATGGCATAGGGTTGGGCGCAGGCTTTGACAATCCTTTGGGAATGGCAATTGATTCAGGCGGCAATCTTTATGTAATGGATAATGCTTCTAATAAGGTAAGGAAAGTGACTATTCAATAAATTTAAAAGATTCTGGTATTTAGCTGATGGCAAAATCTTAAGAGATTTGAAAATAATTATTAAAAGTTGACTACCTCCTGCCAATATATTAATTTTAGATACATAAATTTATAACTACTTATTATTTACCTGGTTTCAATACTTCCTTTTAGGGTAATGTATGCACTTTCCGATGTGTTTTATTTCTTTTTATATCATGTTTCAGGTTATCGTAAAAAAGTAGTGTTTGAAAATCTCAGGAAATCTTTCCCTGAAAAAACAGATAAGGAAATAAAAGCTATTGGCAGGAAGTATTACAAATACTTATGCGATCTTTTCCTTGAAACATTTAAAACCCTTACGATAAGCAAGAACGCGATGAACGAACATTGTTACCTTACACCAAAAGCAAAAGCATTAGCTGATGATTTTGCTGCAAAGAATCAAAGCATGATATTAGTGATGGGCCACCTGGGAAACTGGGAATGGGCAGGCAATACTTCCAGCTTACAAATGAAACAACAACTGCAGGTGATATATCGCCCCATCAGCAATAAATATTTCAACTCCCTGATGTACAAAATGCGGACAAGGTTTGGCGCCAGGCTGATAACAATGAAAGATACTTTCAGTAAAATGCTGGCAAACAAAGAAGAAGTAAACGCTACTGTCTTTGTTTCGGACCAGGCACCCCCGCCTGAAAATGCTTACTGGACAACGTTTCTAAACCAGGACACGCCGGTATTTAGAGGAACTGAATTGATAGCCCGCAAAATAAATTATCCGGTAGTTTACGCTCACTTAAAAAGAATAAAAAGAGGCTTTTATGAAATAGATGCCGAAGTGTTATGCGAAAACCCAAGGTCAACAGCAGAAGGAGAAATATCGGAGATGCATACACGCAAACTGGAACGGGATATTATAGCCCAGCCCGAAGTATGGCTATGGTCGCACAGGCGTTGGAAACATAAAAGAATAACCAAACCATGAAGTGAATATGAAAAAATGAAAGGACTTGTGTTTTCTGCGAGAGCGTCTGCTTCAGCAAAAAAGAAAGATAATTTTAATTCAGGCGTAGCGTTTTTGATTTGCATAAATAGCCTTAAGACAACTTTTATTTTTTATAAAAAATTATTGAATCATTTTAAAATATGCAACATAAAAAGAAAAAACATCCTGCTCATCCTCCTGTTCCGCAAATTAAAAAAGATATAAAAAAATACCGTGTTATTGCAGTAGCAATTATTTTCTTTTTATTATTTGGCGCAGGTATTGCATTTTTTGCTGCCGGGAATAATGTTACCTGGTTGATAACAGGTGGCATTATAGGGGCTGCGTCCGGGTATTTCTTTGGCAGGCAGATTGTAAAGGGGCTGTTTAAAGAATAATTTCTGAACGGCCGAAGAATTAAAGTTTTAGAAATTGCGTTTGTTCCATAGCGTTAGTATCCATAATTATCCATTTTTATCCAGTGATTTCTTTTTCCGGTTGATTGGTTTGTGTGGACACTCCCAATATTTTATCAAAAGCCGCACACATCATCCATACTTTTTCAGTATCAGAATAACCCTATGAAACAAGTTATTATTTGATAACTATTGAGGTGCCAACAAACAGTTTTATAATTTGAATTAATACTATATTTGCGCTGCTTTTAAAATACTTACTTATCCATAATCAAACAGCTTTTTTTGCTGATCTGAATAATCTGTTTAACAAATTCTATCTCTAAATTTATTTTGTGTAAAGAGAATATTTAAAATTAAAATTTATGAAGTTTTTGAATGTTATAATAAAATATAGGCTACACCTGGGTATTTTTTTTCTTGTGCTTGCTGTTGTTGTAAATATTCTTACCGGATTTTGGCCATCTTTTATTTTATATTTTATTGCATTGGTTTTAATAGTGGGGCATTTTCTTTTTGGTCCTATGCGATTGATACAAGGCTACATGGAAAGTGGCGATATGGCAGGAGCCCAAAAAGTCATTGATTCTATATGGTTCCCAGGTTTGCTTATTAAACCGGTGCGTTCTGTTTATTTTACATTGAAGGGTAACCTCGCCATGGTAAATGAAGATTATGAAAATGCAGAGAAGCACATGAAAAAAAGTCTTACGCTGGGAATGCCAATGAAAGAAGCCGAAGGCGCCAACAAATTACAATTAGGAATGCTGGCTATGCAGAAAGGTAATATTCGCGAAGCGGAAAATTATATCAGGCAGGCAATAAGATCCGGATTGCCTGATAAGGAAAATGAGGCTGCTGCGTACTTACAGCTTTCTTCCATCATGATCAATAAACGCGAATTTCGTGCTGCTAAAGAATACTTCAGAAAAGTAAAAGCTTTAAAACCAACAACCCCTCAAATTGTTGACCAGGTAAAACAAATGGAAAAATATATTTCAAGAATGCCAGGATAATAGTAATTGCAAATTATACAGTAAAAAATAAACGTAATAAAACCGTTTATTCAACAGGTAATTTTAAGTTTTTTTTCTAACTGTTTTATCCAATTCTTCCTTTAATAATAATGGCTCGATTTGTTTTATACATTCACATTCCGTTACAGTTTTTCGGCAATCGTTGCACTTTTTATCGATAACAAACACATGTACATTTTTTCCTAACGGACCCCACCTTATGGCATTTATCGGCCACATTGGGGGATAAATTCCAAAAGCATGTTTACCTAAAGCAGCAGCTAAGTGGATAGGACCGGTACTATTAGCAATTAACCCATCGCAGGCATTTATAAATGAAATAAACTGGGAAAGTTCCATTTTGCCGGTAATATCAACGGTTTCATCTTTAACTCTGCTTAAAAAATCTTTTATTATTTCTCCTTCCTTCTCAGTTCCTGATATAAAAATTTTGTATTGATCCTTATCCAGCGAATGTATTAAATGTGTAAAGTTTGAAAGCGGCCATTCTCTTGCATTGCCGCGTGATTTTGGATGAATAATAAGGTTGAACTTACTCTTATCAATCAGCTCTTTAAAAGATGGCTCCAAACGCTTAACTTTTGTTAGTCCGTAAGAATCACCAATTTCCCTCAACGAAAATGTTTTTTTTATTCCGAATGCGCTAAGAAATTTAAGATTTAATATTGCTTCATGCTGATAAGAATTTTTTCTGCTAAGAGCTATTAATTTATTACAGGTATTCCAGTGGTACGGACGATTTCTTGTTCCAACACGTAAGGGTATTTTTATTTTTTTTGCATGCTCAGCTACTATTTTATCTGGCTTTAAGTGAAGAATGCATTGAGGTTTTTGACCGCAAATTTTTACCTCTTTATTTAAGAAGTCATGAAGTTCAATAAACTCATCTATATTTTCACATGCTTCTATTACTGCCCTGGTATAATTTTTTCCCAAAAAGCCTAACTTAATTGTCGGGAAAAATTCCTTTAAATATTTTGCTAAAGGAAGCACAAGAACAACGTCACCTATACTATCTGTGCGGCTTATTAATATGTTTGCAGGAATTGATTTCAAAACGTTGTCAAAATTAAGCAGATTCATCATAACTTAAAATTCTAAATCAAATGATATTTTTAAAGTAACAACTAAGGAAGTGCCGGTTTTCGTTGTAAATTTGCAGTCCCAAAAAAGTCAAGCAGAATGACCAATTTCGTTCCAATATTTCCTTTATCTATTGTTGTTTACCCGGGAGAAGATTTAAATCTCCATATTTTTGAACCAAAATACAAGCAACTTATTAAAGAATGTTTCGATCAAAAGAAACCTTTTGGAATGCCGGTGGTAATTAATAATAAAGTACATGAATTAGGAACTCTTGTAGAGATTGTGGAGATTTCGAAAATGTATGATACGGGTGAAATGGATATAAAAACAAGAGGACAAAAAGTTTTCAGAGTTTTGGAAATCATAAATGAAGTACCAGATAAATTGTACAGTGGCGCCATTGTAAGTTACCCGGTGAACACAGGTCACGGAAGAAAATTACTGATGACTAAAGTAATTGCCGCTATAAAAGAATTACATAAACTTCTTAAGGTTAACAAACCTTTTCATAAAGATGAAGAGCAGTTGAGTAGTTATGATGTAGCGCATCATGCAGGTCTTACGCTCGAAGAGGAATACGAATTTCTTTCACTTACCAATGAATTACAACGGCAGGAATATTTAAAACGTCATCTTGCAAAAGTATTGCCGGTTGTTGCTGAAATGGAACTGCTGAAAGAAAAAATAAAACTGAACGGGCATTTTAAAAACATAAGCGGGTTTAATATTTCTTAGCATGAGAATAATAATTTTCCTTTTCTTCAAAGCTGAAAATAAAATCATTTGAATACAACTTTATGTTTTGATTTTGGAAATACGCGGCTTAAATGCGGGGTATTTAAAAATGATGAATTAGTTGAAGTATTTGCTTTAGCTGACAGCAACAAGTTAACTATTGAAGAATTGCTGAAAAAATATAGTCCTGAAAAAACAATTCTTTCTTCCGTTATTGATCATAATATTGAAATTGAAAATATCCTTAATGAGAAAACTACATTTCATAAATTAAGTTCTAAAACAATTTTACCTTTTACAACACCTGTGGGTAAACCCGAAACTATTGGCGCCGACAGATTAGCGCTTGCCGCCGCCGCAGTATATTTTTATAAAGGGAAAAATAACCTGGTTATCGGACTTGGCTCATGCGTTACTTACAATTTTATAAACAAGTATAACAGTTTTGTCGGGGGAAGTATTTCCCCGGGTATGGAAATGCGATTTAAATCACTAAATGCTTTTACTGCTAACCTTCCACTTGTAAAAGCAGATTGGAATTTTCCATTGATCGGTTATGATACCAATACAAATATTTTAAGTGGTGTCTTACTGGGAATGGCAAATGAGATTGATGGAATTATAAATAACTACAAAGAAAAGTTTAATAATATTAATGTGTTGTTAACCGGTGGAGACGTATTCTATTTTGCACCCCATCTTAAAAGCAGGATATTTACTGAACCGGATCTGATTTTTAAAGGATTGTTTGCTCTGAGTAAAACAAATTAAAATTTTATTATAGTAAGAAATCTTTCAGAACTTATAAGGCTGCAACTCTGTAATAAAAGGATATTCCATGCAAACAAAAAAAATGATTTTTTTGAAGAAAAATGATTCATAATATTTTCCATAGATTTTTAATTAATACTGTTTTTATAACCAGTTGCCTTTTTATTGGCTCTTGCGAAAATTCACTAAAGGATTTAAACCAGTTTACCGAAAAAAAAACAGGTATTGAAGAAGCAAAACAGGTTGAGATTATCTACACTCTGGGTGATGAAACAAAAGCAAAACTAGTGGCTCCTTACATGCTTCGTCATGAAGAATCGGCACCTTATATAGAATTTACAAAAAGTTTACATGCCGATTTTTATGATGACAGCCTGCATATAGAAAGCAAGCTGGATGCGCATTATGGAAAATATATGGAAGCAGATAGCAAAGTTTTTTTAAAAGACAGTGTTGTGGTTTTTAATGTAAAGGGCGATACATTATATTGTAATGAACTATATTGGGACAGATCAAAAGTTGGGAGAGAATTTTATACAGATAAACCTGTAAGGATACGCACTCCTTCTCAAATAATTGATGGTGATGGCCTTGATGCCCCCCAGGATTTCAAAAGCTGGCACATTATCAACGGAAGAGGAATGGTACGCGTAAGTTCAACAGAGTTCCCGGAATAATTTTTGTAGCCACGTAAACAATCAGGTAACTAATATGTTTATTTATAAAAATAAGATTATAGAAACCAAATACATTAATCACTAAATAAAAATAGATAAATGATCAGAAATGCAACAGCCGTTTGGCAGGGAAATGGCAAAGAAGGAAAGGGCACATTAAGTACTCAGAGCACTGTACTTAATAAAACACAATATTCCTCTAAATCGAGATTTGAAGATGGAGTTGGCACAAACCCGGAAGAACTTATTGCGGCAGCACATGCAGGCTGCTTTACGATGAAGCTAAGTTATGTATTGCAGGAAAGTGGATTTATTGCTGATGAAATTGAAACCAAATGCTACGTTACTATAGACAAGGGAACTATTACAACGTCTCAACTTATTGTTACAGCAAAAATCCCAAACATCAGCAAAGAAAAATTTAATGAGGCTGCAAACGATGCAAGAGCCAATTGCCCTGTTTCAAAATTATTAAAAGCAGATATTTCTATGGAAGCAACGCTTAGCTAATTTATAATTAGTTAAGAAATTATTTATTGTACGGTATTGCCTGATATTTTGCGGCAATACCTTTTTTTATTTTATAGAGCTAACCTTTTATGAATCAGGCTAAAAAAAATATTCAAAAATTAATTTAAGAAAAATTAATTAAACG
>CBIGQT010000153.1:0-6813 GCA_966191655.1 uncultured Ginsengibacter sp. | reverse complement strand
ATGGGAATGTGACACTGGTGCTATCAGCAGAATCTAAAATGCCCTATGCCGTACACATCCTGAGTTCCATCCAGGTCTAAAGTAACCCACCATTCGTTGGCCACCTTTACCGCAGAAGTGGCGCCAGGGTCTTTTGTCTTCTCGCACGAATTCAATAATGAAATTCCTGCCAGGCTCATTAATATCAAAATTATTTTTTTCATTTTCAATTGAATTTTTATTGTTTTACAAAGGTTCGTAACCCTGTTCCATAACCCGGGTTCACAATTTTCCAGGTGTACATAGGTGGGTTAGAGTTAGTATAAGATTCGTTTGAGGAACTTGTCGGTGATCCATCACTTGCAAGCTGTTCGGGTATGGAAATATTAAATCCCGAAGGATTTATTGCCACAACCGTTAAGTTAGTTCCGGGTGCGCCCCCGGGATTAAAAACTGTGTAAACTCCGGGTGCAATTTTGGTCCATGTGGCTACAGAGCCGTTGTTTGTTCGTGCATAATTTCCCGACAAATCATTGGCTGCTGCGTCAGCCGCAGTTGTATAGATAACAACTGTCCGGGTTGTGCTGGCACTATAGCCATCACTATTTACTGCTGAATAGGTTAATGTATAAACGCCATCTGTATTAGCGTCTACGGTTCCTGATGTTGTTACGGGCACATCTTTACCTGCTGCTTCGGCTTTCACTCCCGGATCCACATAAGGGGTTCCATTGGGAACAGCCATTATAACATCACCTGTTAAAGTTAAAACCGCGTAATAAGTAACTTTTGAAATTCCAACCATTTCAGGGGTATTAATTATATCATCTTTTTTACACGAAGAAATAATCAGGACAAAAACACTCAATAGAAATACAAATCTTTTTTTCATTTTAAGCTATTTTAATTTTTAAAGTTATTTCCCCCACCAAACCGGAGTAGTTATGGGTACCTGTGCAGGCGTATTGGGATTTGTAGAAATCTCTGCATCGGGAAATACAAGTCGCTTTGGATATTGCCCTGCCGATAATACTGAATTTTTTGAAACTACAAATTCGCCTGGCACCCAGGAAGGATCAGTAGAATAAACAGGACTGCTTTTTGGAATAACTGTTCTGTTCCTTTCAAACCATCCTTCAATAAAATGCACTCCATAAGCAAATGATGTCCATTTCTGAACCAGTATCGCTTCTATATTTTTATCTGTTGTTGCTGAAGGATATTCATAAGCCCCGCCGGGTGTAATAAATGAACTTCCATTTTCACCTAATGCAAAAAATTCAGCCAACACTCCGCTATTGTATAATTGTTTTGCACCATCGCCTGAAAAATATCGTTCTCTCGCTTCTGCCTGTAAAAAATAAGATTCGGCTGCAGAAAGAAATACTACAGGATCTGTTGGGCTTTGTTTAAATATTGATGCTCCAAGCGCTGCATTAGATGGATTCAGAAAATCACCCTGATCAAGGCCTGTAGCATTCGCTCCAAAAAAATCGACCGCCCTTGGATCATTATTCTCCTGTAAAAATTTTAAAAATGTGTTACTGGCTACAAGATTAGTTGCCGTATTTAGCTGGCGGATATTCTGTTCATATAAAGGATTCGAAAGGCTTGGGTTATCCGTAAATCCTGTAACCTTTGCGTCCTCCTGAAGAAATTGTGCATTCCTCGCATATAAAGCTTCAATACCTGCTTTTGCCTCATCTGGTTTCGCATTGATCATTCTCAGGTAAAGCTTTAACTCCAGCGTGTTGGCAAATTGTTTCCATTTATCGATATCGCCTCCAAATAAAAGATCAATATTTCCTTCATTAGTAGCCCTAAGATCAATAGCTGATAAAGCATTGAAGTCTTTACCTAATGCTGTGTCAATTCCAGCAATCAGTGACTTATAAATAGTATACCCATCGTCAAAATGTGGGGTAAGATTTCCAACCCCCTGCAAAGCTTCCGTATAGGGAATCTGGTCATACATATCAACCAATAAACCTGTTGCAAAAGCCTTCATTACGTTACCCATAAGATAAAAATTCCAATCCTGTGATTCATTTGCTTTATCAATAACAAATTGTAGATTTTTTAAGCCATAAGAATATAAGGTTGTGTATTGCGCATTGTAATCTGTAGTCTTCAAATCGTACTGGTCAATATTTTTATATTGATTCGCTGACGCTGCCTGGGCAAGATATTCACCTAAAATTCCGCCTATCAGGGCAAGGTCACCTCCTTCAACTGCGGCTACACCCATTACAGCCACAGGGAAAACTATTTTTGGAGTTCCAACTTCTAAGGAAGGATTATTAGGATCATGATTAATATCAAATGTTTTCTTGCAACCGGAGCCTGCAATAAGCACGCTTATGAAGAATGCAATGGCAATTTTTTTATTCTTAAATAATTTCATCTTTTTAATAATTAGTTTTTAAAAATTTGCTTTTAAGGCAACCCCGAATTGCATTGAAATAGGAGCCGTTTCAAACTCGCCTAACTGGCTGGTAAGGTCATTGCCGAAATTTGATGCTTCCGGATCTATATACATGTTGGAAGCCGGTGTCCACAATAATATATTCCTTGCATAAATGGTCAGGTTTAAACTGTGTGCCTTAATCTTTGACGCAAGGTGCTGACTTAACAAATACGATATGGAAACATCTCTTAATTTCAAAAATGACCTGTCGAGTATGTCATTGCTATAGGCCAGTGCGGGGTTGTTGCCTTCAGGAAAAAAGTCCTGCAAATTATTTTCGGTTATAGGAGTTGTATTCTCTACATAAAGAGGTTTGCCCTGGGCATCGGTTCCATTTTGAACTACTGAATTGGGATATATGAATGGTCTCCTGTCATTATATGTAGTTGGGATTGAGTTACCAGTAAAAAGAAGTTGCTCTGCTGTTTTGCTGTAAAATACCCCGCCTTTCCTGTAATCGAGCGAAAAATTGAGCTGCCATTCCTTGAATTTTAAAGTGTTGGAAAAGCCCATAGCATAATCATTTTCTGCATTGCCATAATATATCCTGTTGGTCGTTGGAATAGGTTTACCTGTTGAAGCAGCCACGATTATCTTTCCATCGGGAGTCATTTGGGGGCCGAAAGCATAGATACCGGTGGCAGTTTGCCCGGGCACAGCATCTAACTCTACACCACCGTTTATTCCGAAAATGGTAACCTTTGTAAGGCCATTTGACAGATGCTCAACTTTGTTTTTGTTTTTAGTATAATTATAATTGAAAGACCATGTAAAATTTTTCGTTACAACCGGTTTCACATCTAAAGAGAGTTCAATTCCTTTGTTATCGATCAGGCCAATATTTTCCGTTAAAAACTGGTATCCCGTTCCCGGAGAAAGAGGAATATTAAGAATCTGGCCATTAGCTGATTTATCATACAGCGCCACATCCAGGCCAATTCTGTTATTTAAAAATCTGATATCCATTCCCAATTCGGTTTCCGTGGTAATTACGCCTTTAAGATTGCCGTTAGCAATGGTATTTTGAATCTCGAAAGAGCTTACCCCGTTGAATGGAAAAGCTACATTTCCAAAAGGTAAAGGAACTGAACCGGCGACTAATACAGGGTATATGGAATATACGGGGGCAGTTGTTCCGGTTTTACCATAACCGGCCCTAAATTTCAAATAAGAAATTGGTGTGATTTTTAAATTAAATGTATTGGTAGCAACCCACGATAAATTGCCCCCGGGATAAAAGAAATGATTGTGGTCAATAGGCAAGGTAGAGGACCAATCATTGCGTGCATTTACCGTTACATATAGCTGACTCTTATAACCTACCGTTGCCTGCCCGTAAACTCCAAGCAATCTTGTTCGGCTTTTTGCGTCGGCCGCAACAGGTTGTTTTGTAGAATTGGAAAGATTATAAAAACCAGGAATCAATAAATTAGTAATAGATGCAAAACTGGATTTGGTATCGGCCTGGTTATAATTAACGCCGCCGATTACTTCAAGATTAAAATCATTGCTGATGTCTTTATTATATTTCAAAATAAAGTCGCCGTTAATGCTGCCTACATAGTTATTACCATCTATAACGGAGCCTACATCAGGCGCCCTGCTGGTTCCTTCAGTATTACCCCCTGCGTTCCAGCTTCCGGGCTCAGGTGCGTTAACTGCATTGTATGCAAAAGTGCGTGCATTATCAACATCGCCACCTACACGCAACTGGGCCGCCAATGCAGATGTAAACTGGTAATTCATATCAAGACTTCCAAAAAATCTGTCAGATGTTTCACTATTACTGTTGTTATGCAGACCATAATAGGGGTTTTCTGCATAAGGAGTAAAATAGCTGTTCACATCAAAAAACTTATTAGTGTAATCTCTGAAATCATGAATAGGAAGATCTACAGGTATCTGTAAAATATCCTGGAAAATTGTAGAGCCGGCAGTGCTTCCCTGCCCTGTTGCAGGTTGGTTTACCTTTCTGTTTACATAATTAAAAGAAGTATTTATTGAGAAATTTTGGAACTTGCTATTGGTTCGCAGAGATAAATTATTGCGTGCCAGGTAATCGGATTTTGTGGGTATCACACCATCGCTCGATACATTACCATACGAAAAATAAAATGTGGTTTTATCACTTCCCCCTGAAACAGCTATTGTATTGTTTAATTCAAGCCCGGTGTTATAAAAATCGCGGATGTTATCTTCAATAAATGAAAAAGGTTTTATTAACTGTGAATTATCTACAACAGAGCCCCACGGCCGCACTATACCATCAAGCCTCGGTCCCCAACTCCCATTTTCTCCTGGTATAAATGTAGCATTCCATCCTTGTCCGAAAGTGCTTTGCAAAGAAGGTAATTTACCTACTTTGCTAAAGCTGACAGATCCGGCAAAATCAATGCTTATTTTTCCGGACCTGCCCCTTTTGGTTGTAATCATAATAGCTCCGTTTCGTGCTGCTGAACCGTATAACGATGAAGCCGCAGTTCCCTTAAGTACCGTAATACTTTCAATATCGTTTGGATTGATATCATTCGCGCCATTACCAAAGTCATTTTGGCCTGTAAGGCCCACGGTACCTACGTTATTGGCTCCGGATAATACATTGGATCCTGAACTTAATCTGGCATCTGTTAATGGAACTCCATCTATCACGTAAAGTGGCTGATTACCTCCTTCTGTAAGTACTCCATATCCTCTCATTACAATTTTAGTGGATGAGCCAGGACCACCTGTGTTTGATATTTCTGCTCCGGGAATTTTACCTGCAAGGCCATCAAATGCATTTACATTAGCCGTGCGGTTTATTGCTTCACTGTTAAATGTGGTGGTGGCATACCCTACCTTAGCTTTTTTACTTGTTTGTCCAAGAGCTGTAACAACCACTTCTTCCATAACATTAGAAGCAGGCTTTAAAGTTATAGCCACATTATTTTGATTGCCTACCTTTAATTCAACTTTACCGAAGCTGGCTGCTGTAACTACCAATATGTCATTTGGCTTTGCATTGATTGAAAACACACCCTCTGCATTCGCAGGTATCCCTTTTGAGGTGCCTTTAATGATAATTGAGGCTCCGCTTACGGGATCTCCTTTATCATCAACTACTTTGCCCGTAACTGCATGGCTTTGTGCAAATGCCAATGCTTCGCTAAGCATTAGCATTGTAAATAATGTTAGAAATCTTTTCATTGATATTTTTTAAGTTTTGATAAATGCAAATGATCAGAAGGCAACAATATTTGTTAATATGTGTCAAAACTTAAAAGGTTAATTACCGAAGCATGAAAATTTTATAATAAAACATGGGGATTTATTTCCGAAATAAAAGCAACGGGGAATTATGTTAAAATTTAAGGATTAAAATTTCATATTCATCCATGAAAAAAAGTATCCGAATGTATTAAATTGGCTTTCTTATTTGGAAACTCACAAAAATAATTCTGTTTATAACGGATACGTGTATACGAAGAATGTATTAACCAGGATTGGCTTGTACCCGGGCATTGAATTATTTACAACCACGGAAGTTGTATATCAAACAAATCTTTCAAGGTGCTTCTTGCAGCATAATAACCGCAGATGCCATGTACACCGCCGCCTGGCGGTGTTGATGAAGAACAGATATAAATGCCTTTTTTTGAAGTGCGATAGGGAGAAAGCTTCAAAACAGGTCTTGTAAAAAGCTGGCTTGCTATAGCCGCTCCACCATTTATATCTCCACCGATATAATTTGGATTGTAAGATTCTATGTCATGCGTATTCATTACGCTGCGTGCAAGGATACAATCTTTAAAGCCTGGAGCAAAACGCTCAACTTGTTTTTCAATTGTATCAGTCATATCAATTTGCGAACCGTTAGGAACATGACAGTAAGCCCAGGCAGTATGCTTTCCTGCAGGCGCTCTTGATGCATCAACAACGCCTGGCTGGGCGAATAAAACAAAGGGTTTATCGCTATGCTTATTTTTTGAAACCAGCTCTTCGCTGTTGTAAATTTCCTGTATGCTTCCTCCGATGTGGATAGTGGCCGCCGATCTGCACTTAGCATTTGTAAAGGGCGCCGGTTGAGATAATGCCCAGTCAATTTTAAAAATTCCTGCACCATATTGATACCTGTTCAACTGCCATTTATATAATGCAGAAAATTCTTCCCCTCCAATTGAAAGCAGTTGCGCAGGCGTTACATCAAGCATCACAACTGTGGAAGGTGGCAGTTGCTTTAAAGAAGTTATCATACATCCGGTTTGTATTTCACCGCCCGATTTTTTAAAGCAAGCTGCTAAAGCATTAGTAACCTGTTGCGCTCCGCCTTTTGGTAAAGGCCAGCTATTTATATGGGCCAATATATTGAGTACGATTGCCATGGAAGA
>CBIGQT010000152.1:0-6822 GCA_966191655.1 uncultured Ginsengibacter sp. | reverse complement strand
GCACCTTCACAGGCGGCGAGGCAGCGTGAGACCTCATAGGCGAAGTCGACGTGACCCGGCGTGTCCATCAAATTGAAGGTGTATGGAATCGGCGAAATATTTCATGGATTCAGGAATGTTTCCGTTTTCATATCCTTTCAGGGCACTCAATGCAACCATTGTATTTGCGGTACTTCCCACCTCCCAATTGTCAGGATGATCAACAGTGTATGGATAATTCATCACAACAGGAGCAGGAGGAGCCGGTGCTGTAGAATCTTTCATCGAATCTTTTGTTTCGGTTCCTGCATTATTGCAGGAGGTAAAAGCAATGGCTGCTAAAAAAAATACCGTCAATTTTTTCATAATAAATTTTTAATGATGAATAAATACAGGTGATCTATAGAAAGCAGCTTCTTGTGAGAACAGATATAAGGCAAGGTACTTAATGGAATCTGGAATACAAATCAGTTATAGAAGTTTATTTCAAAAAAATGACACGAAGCTTCCGGAAGTATGGTTATTTATCTTTACACAAAAACCATATGAGAATAATTGTTTTCTTTTTTATCATGATCACTTTCGCGATCTCCTGCTCTTCCAATAAGTACGCAGCTACCAATAGAGTTTACAAACGCCAGGCGAAGTCGTTTGCAAAGATTATTCGTAAAACGCCATTAACCGATAGTATGTACAATTCTACGCCATGGGTAGGAACTACCAACTTTGGCCTTCGCAAACCCAGTTTTGTAATTATACATCATACAGCGCAAAATAGCTGTGAGCAAACATTGCAAACCTTCACTTTGCCGCGGACCCAGGTAAGCGCACACTATGTAATTTGTAAAGATGGCACTGTTCATCACATGTTGAATGATTACCTGCGTGCATGGCAGGCTGGCGTGAGTTCCTGGGGAAATGACAGAGATATCAATTCGTCGTCCATCGGCATTGAGCTCGACAATAATGGCTTTGATTCTTTTCCGCCTGCGCAGATAAACAGTTTACTAACGGTATTGGCTACCCTAAAAAGATCATATAATATTCCAACGGCTAATTTTATCGGCCATGCGGATATAGCTCCCACGAGAAAAAATGATCCTAACGCAACTTTTCCATGGCAATTACTTTCTCAAAATGGCTATGGGTTATGGTACGATGATACCACTAATATTTTAGTGCCTGAAAATTTCAACAGCCTGCAGGCACTTAGAATTATTGGTTATTCAATTAAAGACAGTGCGGCAAGTATTGAAGCTTTTAAGCGGCATTTTGAAAAACAAGACAGCAGCAGATTCTTTACTAACGCAGATAAAAAAATCTTGTATGATCTTATGATGAAATATGAGTAAATCTATCTTAGCTCTTATTACTTATGGTGTAAAAAGCCCTTCCATTACAAAGGGCTTTTTATTATATGGATCAGGAAAAATTAATTAACTATGAATTAAGTAACGCATCTTCATGAATACCTTCCCCTATTTCTTCCAGCAATTTTTTATTAAATGCGATAAGGTCTGCAGGGCTTCTACTTGTTACAAGTCCTTTATCAACTACTACTTCTTTATCTTCCCAATAGGCTCCAGCATTTTGTATATCCGTTTTAATTGAAGGAAACGAGGTCATTTTTTTACCCTTAAGCAAACCTGTTTCAATTAATAATTGTGGGCCGTGACATATTGCGGCTACTGGTTTTCCATCTTTAAGAAATGTTTTGGCAAAATCGACACAATCCCGGTTGACTCTCATCCTATCAGGATTTATAACACCTCCGGGAATCATGAGTGCATCATACCCGGACGGCTCTGCTTCTGTAACATTTACATCAACAGGCAATTCGATTGACCAATGATCTTGATCCCATCCCTTGACTTTATTTTTTTGAGGTGAAACGATTTCAACTGTAATGCCCGCTTCTTCCATTGCTTTTTTCGGACTTGTTAATTCTACTTCTTCGAAGCCATTTTCAGTTAAAATAGCCACTTTTTTTAAATGTAAATCTTTCATGGTTATATATTTTATTAATGTTTATTATTTGTTTTTTTTGAGGTACACAATCAGGAACATTCTCACTCTCTTTTTTCATGGCTATTTGTTCATAATCTTCATGGCAAGAATCTTCCTTTGATGTTTTATTTTTTTCCCACCTATCCAAATTTGTCTGTTACACTTTTTAACAATAAGCATGCCTTTGTTAGTCTGACACGAGTTTGTAGGTTTGCCGTAAAAAACTGTGGTTATTTGGCAACAAACTTTTTTGATTGTTACTTTACTAACTATTTTTTAATATTGATGTATCTCATACCCGTTTCAGATAAGACTTCCGTAAAAGAATTTCTTAAAATACCACTCGTCATTTACAAGGATGATCCCAACTATATTCGTGCGCTCGATAAAGATGTGAACGATGTTTTTATTCCGGAAAAAAATAAGGCATTCCGCTTTGGTGAATGTAACCGTTGGATATTAAAAGATGACAATAATAATCTTATAGGGCGCATTGCTGCTTTTGTAAATAAGAAATATAAGAATAAAGGCGATGAGCAGCCAACCGGTGGCATTGGTTTTTTTGAATGTATTGATAACCAATTAGCCGCTGATATGTTGTTTGATGTTGCTAAAAGCTGGCTGATGCAACGCGATATGGAAGCAATGGATGGTCCAATAAATTTTGGTGAGCGGGATCGTTGGTGGGGGCTGGTGGTTGAAGGTTTTAAGCCTCCTATTTATTTAATGAATTACAATCCCCCTTATTACGTTCAGCTTTTTGAAAACTATGGATTTAAAAAATTTTACAACCAGATATGCTTTCATCTTTTTGTACAAACACAGCTTAGTAAAAAATTTTTTGAACAGGACGAAAAGTATAAATCAAACCCGGAGTATAAGGCAATCCATATCAGGAAAAAGGAATTAAAAAAATTTGCAACCGATTTTAGTATCATCTACAATAAAGCATGGGCCAACCATGATGGCAATAAACAATTAAATAAAGAGGTTGCTTATAAGATGTTTAACACAATAAAGCCGGTAATGGATGAACACCTTATCTGGTTTATATACCATAATAATGAACCAATCGCTTTCTGGGTTAATATCCCTGAACTTAACCAGATCTTTAAATTCCTTAATGGAAGATTTGATTTTTTTGCCAAGCTTAAATATTTGTGGCTTAGGAAAAAAGGTATCTGCAATAAATTTACAGGAATTGTTTTTGGTGTGATACCGGAATACCAGGGAAAAGGGATTGACTATTATATGATTGTTGAAGGAGCAAACGTAATTCAGGAAGACAAGCAGTATGATGAATTAGAACTTCAATGGCAAGGGGATTCCAAAAACCTTGGCGCTACACAAAGCAGGACACTGGCTACTTATCGCTATATTTTCGACAGGAGTAAAGAATTTAAACGACACCCACTTTTGACTTAATTACTATTTTTTTCGGCTGATTTTTTTCTAAAGCCCCGAATTATATCCTGATAATTATAGCTGCTAAAATCGTAAATTTGTTCTCTTTATTATGGATAAATTCATTGTTTCAGCCAGGAAATACAGACCTCAAAACTTTAGTACAGTTGTAGGTCAGTCGCACATAACAACTACGCTTAAAAATGCAATTAAAAACAACCAGTTGGCGCATGCATTTTTATTTTGCGGCCCACGGGGTGTTGGCAAAACAACCTGCGCAAGAATTCTTGCAAAAACGATAAACTGCGAAAACAGAACGCCTGAGGGCGAAGCCTGTAATGTTTGTAATTCCTGCATTTCATTTGATAACGGCACATCCCTTAATATACATGAACTGGATGCCGCCAGTAATAATTCTGTTGATGATATAAGAACCCTGGTTGAGCAAATAAGATTTGCACCGCAGGCCGGAAAATACAAAGTATATATAGTAGATGAAGTACACATGTTAAGCACTGCAGCTTTCAATGCATTTCTTAAAACGCTGGAAGAGCCGCCGCCTTTTGCAATTTTTATTTTAGCTACCACTGAAAAACATAAGATACTTCCCACGATTCTTTCACGTTGCCAGATCTTTGATTTTAAAAGAATTACCAACCAGGATACGGTAGATCATCTTCGTGAAATTTGTGAAAAAGAAAATATAAAGGCAGATGATACTGCGCTGCATATAATTGCTCAAAAAAGTGAAGGCTGTCTTAGGGATGCCCTAAGTATTCTTGATAAGATTGTAAGCTTTACAAATGGTGAACTCACCTACGCCAATACGTTAGAGCATCTGAACATTCTTGACGAAGATTATTATTTTAAGTTTATGGATGCCATGCAAAAGCAAAGTATCAGCGATGCTATTTTATTGTATGATGAAATAAACCGGAAGGGTTTTGAGGGAGATTTAGTACTAAATGGCTTTGCAGAGTTTATAAGAAATCTTTTGGTGAGTAAAGATGCTAAAGTAGCTATGTTGCTGGAAGTATCAGAAGGGTTTAAACAGCGCTATCTCGATGTAGCGATAAAGGCTGATGCTGCTGTTTTATTAAGCGCCCTAAATGTTTTAAACGAAGCTGAAATAAACTATAGGCAGGCAAGAAATAAAAGGCTGCATGTAGAACTAACGCTGATAAAGCTTTGCTATCTGCAACAGGCAATCGAACTGCTAAGCGAAGGGTCTCATATAAATAAAAAAAAACAGGTTGAAGGCATGAAGCCTGTTGCCTTTAAAACACTTACTCCTATTGCAATTAAAGAAAAAAGTGTACCGGCACTTAAAAGAAGTGATAATGGCTCAGGCGCCCAGGTAAATAACAAAAATGGGGATCTGCGGCAAAAAAAAGCTACACTCATAATAGAAGAAGAAATAATAAAGCCAATAATTCCGAGGGCGGTTGCTGATAATACTGCCATAACTAACGGTAATCCTCAAACGAAATTGAAAAAGCTGAGTTCTCTGGAAAAAATACGGGAGCAAGTAGCCCTTGAAAACAGGCAAAACGGAAACAACAGTAAACGGCTTAATGAAGAAGAATTATATGTGGCCTGGGGATTGTATATTGAAGATCTTCGTAAAAATAATAATCATTCAGGAGTAACTAATTTTAAGTCTGCAAAGCTTAATATTATTGATGATAATTGTATAGAGATAATTACCGGAAATAATATTCAACAAAAATTTATTGAAACAGAAAGAGCTGCCTTGATAGAACATTTGCAGGCTCATTTTAATAACCGCTTTTTAACCTACCGCGTAATTATTGTTGAGAATGAAAGCAATAATTCTGTAGAAGAAAAACATCTGACCACCAAAGAGCAATATTTAAAAATTATTGAAGAATATCCGTTGGTAAAACAATTGAAAGACAGGCTGGGACTGCAATTGGATTATTAATCTTCTTCTGCATTTCTCGCTTCAACTTCATATTTATTATTGTAATATCCATGCATGATACTTTCCCATACATATTTTATTATGAAAATAAATGTGCCATTTTTTTTAAATTGTTGCAGATGGCAAACTTCATGCTTCACCCATTTTTCATTTTTTAAAAATTGGTGCTTTGTTACATTATATAGATGAATGGTACTCCCGATAACTATAGCAACATTTTTAGATTGCAGTTTCTTTGCGGCAAGTTTTGCTATCCATGAATTTTCTTTGATATGTAGGTTCATCTTGCAAAATGTGCGGATTGGTTTAGCCAAGCGCGTTTAAAATTTCTTCGCTGTGTATTTTCGATTTTGGTTTTTTAAATATTTTTTGAATGATGCCTTTTTCATTAATCAAAAATGTAGTGCGATGCAATCCCATATACTTTCTTCCATATAAATTTTTTTCTCCCCAAACTCCATATTTATCAATGATCTTTTTGTCCGGATCTGCAAGAAGCGTGAAAGGAAGTTTATATTTTTCTTCAAATTTTTTGTGCTTCTTTTCTTCATCAGGACTTACTCCTAAAACTACCAGGCCGGCTTTTTTTAAAGCTGCATAATTGTCGCGAAGATTACATGCTTCTATAGTGCAGGTTGGCGTATCATCTTCAGGATAAAAATATAAAACTACTTTTTTGCCTTTAAAATCTGCAAGAGAAACTGTGTTCCCGTTTTGATCTTTTGCTTTAAAAGCCGGGGCTTTGTCGCCTTCTTTTAATGGTGTCATATTAAGTATTTTCAAAGCTTATAAAAAAACCTTATTAAAGTGTCCTTGTCCTTCTCCCCTTCGGGGTTGGGGGCTTTATCTTGTAAAGTGATAAACTTTTTCCGTGATATTTCCTGCCTCATCCTGCACAGAAATTTTTAATTCATGACTTCCATGCGGGCACATCTCATCAAATTTATAAATAAATGCACGACCCTTGTCGTTGGTAAACATCAGCCAGTTTCCATCAAGCTCCGCTCTAAAATTTTTTATTTCTTCATTATTATCTTTTGGAATAAAAACAATACGGGAAACTTTTGAAAGATTAGCATTATCATGAAAGCCCCCTGTAATAACCGGCGGTTCGGTATCAGCAATTAATTCAAAATTTCCGAAACTTTTGAAATACGCAGTAAACCAGTCGCCATCAGGGGTTGCTTTAACTACTTCGTTTTTACCTTTCCATGTTTTTTTGATAAGCATTTTATCCATAAGTTCTGCCGGAACAGGTTTGTTTGCCTTTAGCCTTAATGTAAAATTATCCTGCACAGGAACAAGGCCCGATTCTAATGAATAAACATCGGAATATGACATGGGGGAAGGGATAATTTTACTTGACTGAACAAAAGCAAAAGAATCATAGATGGCTTCTGGTTTTAAAATCAACTGTACGTTTTCACTTTCAAAAATGTTTACAAATCCCGGGTAAAATTCCTGTTGATCATGATAAGAAACTGCGT
>CBIGQT010000151.1:0-6860 GCA_966191655.1 uncultured Ginsengibacter sp. | reverse complement strand
GTTTTACCAAAAACAATACGACCTGTTAAATCGTAATATCCGGATATTTTATCATAATTACTTGCCAACGAATTCAATTTGGAATTAACAGGGAACGTAAATTTTGGTGTTCAAAGGTATGCCAATAAAAGATTTACAATCGTTCACTTTACACGGCATAACTGCCCGAAGACGCTGTCCGGCAACACGCTAATGAACAAACTGCATCGCTATGATTCCACAAATGGCCTTAACAAATATAAGGCCGTCAATTACTACAAGATAATAGAGTATTTTTTTTTGCCGCAACATGGAATACGTAATAACTAACAAAAGCAAAAACGGCAGCAGGTTAAAAAAAACAGACGGCAAACTAAAATGCCGGTAGTGTGAAAAAGCCAGCATAAAAAATATACCTACTAAACAAAGCGGGAATAAAATAAAGAATATAGTTTTTTGCACACCAAACCTTACTACAAATGTTTTTAGCTGGTAGTTGGAGTCATCTTCATAATCTTTCATATCGAACATAATTGCGTTTACGGTGCAAAACATCCAGTTTTTTACAAAAAGCCCAATCACCAAAAACGGGTCGGTATAATAATAGCCATGTTCCAGTTGCAATACGATAATGGGCAACAGGCTTACGCTGCAGGACCATACAAATCCTATTACAAACGCTTTTATCCAGCCGGTGTTTCTTAGATTTAATCTAAAAAAAGACCTGGGAAGCAACCCGTAATATAAAATTGCTGACGATAACATTGCTGCAATTATCAGCCAATATTCCAGCGAGAGTTGCCGCAGGTTTTCATGGTACCGTATGACCAATAATCCGCCGGTTAAGATACATATAGTCAATAAAAACCACTGGCTATATTTTACAAAATGCCGGTGTTCAACATACCAAACTGATCGTGGATTATCAGAATAAGTTTGCAATGGTTTCGAGTATGCATAAGTGTAATACATAACTGTGGCACTAAAAAGCAACAAGTAATACAAAACTGAATTAAATGGAAGGCGAAGCTGAAAATCTGTTTCAAGTGAAAGTATGATACCAAGGAACCCTACAAAGTAGTTCCCGAAAAAAATAAATTTTATAATTTTATTCCCCATCGGCTTAAGTAATCCAAATGTAGCTTCAATTTATACTCTGCCCTGTAAAGTGTCTAAATTTTTTTTACAATTGAACATTGCTGAAGGCAGATATATTTCAATTTGAGGAAAATCAATTTTTTGACGTGGCAGGTTAGTTTCTTTTTAACCAAAATGATTGCAATAACCTAAAACATTAGCTATGCATGTATGTTAGTACAATTGTGTGAGTACGATTGATATAAATAAAGATAAGGTTTATTATTCAGGCGTTTGATGGCACAGGATACTATTAAGAATACAAAATTCTCAAAATTTAAATGCTACACTTACCCTGATTCCAAACCTCGGTGTGTTTGGATTATCCAGGTACGTTAATCTCCACAAACCATCAATCCTTAGAACATGTAAAATATTGTCTATTCCTACTCCTGTTTCCACGTAAGGTTTTTTATCCGGAACAGTAAAATTGGGGTTTATAGAAGGATCATAATAACCATTGGCAATTTTATTGGTCTCAGACATGCCACCGGTTACCCCTTTGAAAGTTATGAGCGAACGCCATTTTAGCCTTTTCATTAACGGAACATATTTAAACGGAAAACTGCCAAACGATTGCTGAACAGAAAGGCTTATATATTTATCCGTCACAAACTCATAGCGATTCATATTATTGAAAGCATATTTATTGTAATAATAGGTATCATTTCCTTTAAGCACATTCAATAATATTATTGGCAATACACCATTCGTATAGCCCACATCAAGTATATAAGAAAGATTCCCAATTCTTCCATCGGGAAAATTATGTTCTAAATATAAATTCCACTTACTGAAATTAAAATCACTTTTTAAAATACCATTATCTACTTTTATTCCCTTGGTATAGGTAAGCGTAATAATCGGATAATAACTACCCAGGCTTCCTCTACGGTAGTGTTGTGTGATGTATCTTTCTTTATGAGACCACCTCAAAGAAAGTGACGCTTCATTAATCGTATAATGATTAGATTCTGAGTGACCATCATAAATATATGGCGTAAAATTACCGTAGGTATAATATACATTAAAGAATGGGGTAAGTACATTGTGATTTATCCCGGCACCTATTGCCCAGTCGTTATTTAAATATTTAAGATAAGATGCATTTGTATACTGGCTATTGATAAGCCTTGACTGAGTGTATTTGACTCTTCTTAAAAGAGCTGCAAAAATTGAATTTTGATCCAGTTCATCATTGTGATCATAAGTTCCCGTAATATCATTACTGTATTCCAAACTAATCGTGGACCATTTCCAGGGATTTAAAACAAAAATAGATCCCAGCAAATACCGAAACTGCTTATCTCCTGTAGCATATCCTGCATAACCTCTTAACTGGATGTGACTATTAAACCTGAAATTCGTTTTTAAACCAAAAGTAAAGCGGTTGTCTTCAACAACATTGTTAGTATATATATAATAAATATTTCCAAGATCGACATTGCCGGTAGTATAATAGCCGGTGGTTAATGCTGAAATAATTTTGGCATAAGTAATTACGGCCGGAATTTTTGTAAGCGTATCCATTAATAAATACACCGATTTTTCAGATGTACTTAAAGGTTCAAAGCGTTGTACCGGCCTCATCTTGGCAGAATCGGCAGCGAATGCAGAAATGGTTACGTACTTTTTATCGAATGCCGAATCAATAGAATTATTGTTTACTAAAATATTCTTATACATGATAGTTTTTTTTGCTATCACGCCTACTTGCTTTTTTAAAGGAACATATACATCCATGTAAATAATTGTCTTTGCAGGCAGAAATTTATTTTGATCATCCGGATCAAAAAATTGAGAAATCTCAAACTTTTTTACAAAGTTTATATTGACATTTTTATCCATGTGCATTACCAGCGATTTTACAGCAAATGATGTGTCTGCAATCCACAGGTAACCGTTAAAAGTATTACTTCCAAAATGAGCTGCAGAAAACTGTACCTGTATGCATCGGTGATTATCAAAATACAATGTATCTAAAATATTGTAATCATAAAAACTTAAGGCATTATCTGCAATCGGGCTCACAAAATTTACATCGACCAGCTTAATATTATTACTGTAAATATTTATTTTTTTGTAAAGCCCGTCAACAAAAGTTAGAATGGATTTATTATCGAAGCCGGAACTTTGTATCGCAGTGTAATCGTACCTTTCTTTCCCGGGAGACTTCTGGTAATAATAATTAGAATTAGTTTCTGATATAAAAACCGGTAAAAGTTTTTGATTATCTGCGGTAGTATCCTGGTTATTAAATGCAAATGCCAATGGGCGCATTAACCTGTTCTTTTCCAGCTTTTCGGGCAGATTTTTAAGATCTACTTCCATTTTATCATACACCTGGCATTGCAAAGTTTTGCTATTAAAAACATCATTATTGTCTTTATTTTTTATAACTTTTAAAATAAGTCTTTGCGCTTTTGTATATTTTGATTTGATAGCCACAACTACAGAAGCCATTTCATTTGCAGCCGGCTCCGCCTCAAAATTAATTTCCTGTTCAGAGGCTTTCGACACTTGCTTTGTTACAGTTTTATATCCAATCATGGAAATAGCGATTGAATCAGTTTTGTCACTTACAGTAAAAGTGAACTTTCCATTTTCATCTGTAATAACACCGTTCCCTGAATTAAGAGAATACACACTACATGAAACTAAAGGAAGACCTGTTTTAGCATCCGTCACTTTGCCTGCTATAATACGTTCCTGCGCATATAGATTACCAGACATTATAAAAAGCAGCAGGCATAAAAACTTATATGATAAGTGATTTTTTATAGAGTGGCGGTTTTGAACCAGACTGCTAAATTAGAGTACAAAATCCAATCAATGAATTCTTAATGCAGAACAATAATAGACTGTTATGTGTTTACTGGCATAAATTCATATTTGAAAATACAAGTAAGGAAATTATTTTCCCCAGGCAAAAAACATTTTCAAATTTTTGCTCTTAGTAATTGAAAAATCCTGGCGCTCCTGGTGACTTTTGGTGGAAACTACTTTTCTTTCCTATAAGTCGTAATCGGTTCTATACTTCCATCGGAGTTGTAATGCAATTCTGTTACCTTAATATTTCTCAAATGTGTTTTGCCGGATAGTTGTATATCATGATAAAAGATATACCATTTACCGTTTTCTTCCACAATGGATTCGTGATTGGTCCAACCCTGTACAGGATTTAAAATTATACCCTGGTAAGTGAAAGGGCCATAAGGACTATCGCCTGTTGCATAGCAAATAAAATGCGTATCACCGGTGGAATAAGAAAAATAATATTTGCCATTGTATTTATTCATCCATGATGCTTCAAAGAAGCGCCTATTGTGATCGCCAGCCAACAAAGGTTTTCCGTCTTTATCAACAATTTTTACATCTTTTACCGGTCCCTCAAAGTGCAGCATGTCTTTGCTAAGCTTTGCAATTTTTGGACTTAATGCTGGCACAGTTGAATCCGTTGGCTCCTGTCCATAAGTAGAATCAAATTTTCCTGTTTGCCATTTCTGCAATTGCCCTCCCCAGATGCCGCCAAAATACATATATGAATCACCGTTAGTATCAGTAAAAACAGCAGGGTCAATACTGTAGCTTCCTGTTATCGGTTGAGATTCAGCTTTAAAAGGCCCCGTTGGTGAATTGCCGGTTGCAACCCCTATTCTAAAAATATCCTGCTTGTCTTTTGCAGGAAAATATAAATAATAGGTTCCATTTTTATAGGCTGCATCAGGCGCCCAGAGCTGTCTTCCCACCCAGGGAATATCTTTGATGTCTAATGCAATCCCATTGTCGGTAACTTTTCCGCCCACACTATCCATCGAAAGCACATGATAATCCTTCATTGCAAAGTGAGAGCCATCGTCTTTTTCAGGAATGCCGGCGTCAATGTCATGAGAGCCATAAACATATATTTTACCATTAAATACATGAGCCGCAGGGTCTGCAGTATAAATATCCTTTATCAATGGCTGTGACAAATACCATGTACTATCTTTAACCTGCACTTTAGAAATTTCCGGAGTTTTATCTTTTGTATTATCGCTATTGCATGATATAAATATTGAAGCAAGCAATAAATAAGTAAAGGCCTTTTTAAATAAAAATTGATTTTGCATCTTGCTGATTTTAATTTTCATGATTTAATATTTGAGTAATTGTTTTTTATTTTTTTAAAATTTTATTACCTCCCAATAAGCTTTTTTCCGCTGTAAATTTCTATCAAATAACAAAGGATAATCCTTCCTGTTCCGAACAGGGAAATTGTTCAGCCAGCTATATTTGTCGGAAATATTCCAGAAGGTTACTCCCGAAATATCACTTTTATATTTACGGAAAAGATCAAAGCACATTTTATAAATTTCCATCTGCTTATTTTCTCTTTCACTGGTAAATGCAGTATCTGCATCTTCTGGCCTTTCTGCTCTTGCAATATGTTCTTTAGGATAAACAGAGATGTCCATTTCTGTAATCTGCAAAGGCAACCCAAGACCCGAAAGTTCTTGTATAGTGCTATCCAATTGTGCCCTTGAAGGCTCGTTCACAGCCCAATGCGCCTGTATGCCTATGGCGCCGATTGGCACACCGGCATCTTTCAAACTTTTAACCAACTTATAAATCTTTTCTCTTTTTACTGCACCAATCTGGTTATAATCATTATAAAAAAGAATAGCATCAGGATCGGCTTCATGTGCGTATTCAAATGCTTTTGCAATATATTCTTCGCCACATATCTGATACCATAAAGAATTGCGGAGGTACTCATCCTGCTTATCCGAAATAGCTTCATTCACTACATCCCATGCATAAATTTTTCCTTTGTAACGATTAACCACTGTTGTAATGTGATCTTTTAGTCTTTGTAACAAAACCTCTTTGGTTACCTGGTTTCCATTTTCATCTTTAAACATCCAGGCCGGTGTTTGATTATGCCAGCAAAGATTGTGGCCTCTCACTTTTAATCCATGATGCTGCGCAAAATTTACAATGCTATCTGCATCTTTCCAATAATACTCATTTTCTTTTGGATGAATTGGCCCCATCTTCATAGCATTTTCAGGAGTAAGACTATTAAACTCTTTTAAAATTAATTGTGCTTCTTCACCACTTAAATTACGCGGAGTAACGGCAACGCCTATATGAAAGTAATTTTTATAATAGTCTTTCAGGCCTTTATCATTTTTTGTTTGTTGTAAATGGTTAGTATGGTTGCACCGAAAGAATAGCAAAGAAACTGGTACGAGGAGCGATATAATTATTTTTTTATTCATGATTTACATTTTATAAAGGCTGGAATTATTGCCTAGATTTAATATACTTTGCTATATTAATCATTGGCGCTATCCAAATATCTTTTTCGTTTTGTTGAAGAAAATGCAATAATACGCTATGTGCTTCCAATGAAACATTCAGTGAATGTTCTCCACCCACACCATGAAAAAGAAACACCAATAAAGTGTGAGTAGCCATTGCTTTTTTTACAAGGGCGATCATTTCATCGGCAGACTGACCGTTCATCGTATAGCAGCCAACGTTATACAAATCAATTTTATCTATTAGCAACATTTCAGGCGTTACACCACGTGAAGCAACAAATTCATTTTTTATGGGATCGAGGTAAGAGCTATCATGAATTTGCATATCACCACATGGATAAGCAAAAGTTCTTTCTGATTTTCCATCAATTGCTTTTAAAGTATTATTCATCGTTTGTATTTCTTTCACCATACGGCTTACCGTATAATTATTTA
>CBIGQT010000150.1:0-6901 GCA_966191655.1 uncultured Ginsengibacter sp. | reverse complement strand
TTATTTTTTGCAAAAGAAACAGAACTTATTTCATTATGCCTAAATTTTAAAAATAGTTTATGTCTGAAAAAAATTTTTCTTCGGAAAAAAAGTTGATAAAGATCCCGTAATTAAGGCTCACGGGCAAGCAGAAGAGGATATTGAAAAAGATCCTGATTTAAATTTAAAACCAAAACCAGGTGACGATCTTGATGAAGGTGAATTGGCAAACTTTGAAGCAAAGGATTAATAATCGTGTGGTGATATTGAAGTTATCCTAATTTTAATTTTTTCCTATTGGAAATTAGTTATGAGATTTTCTTAATCTGTTGTTTTAATAAATTACTCCCCCATATTTTATTTAATTTACTTTTCGCAAAAGAAGGTAATGATAATTTAGTTTCAAATAGGTCCTTCAACTCACACAAATTTCCTGCATAAGCCCATCCTTTAATAGCCGCATGCCAAACCTGAGTTTCTTTATTTATTGATTGTAGTTTTAATTGATCAATCGTAAATGGGCCAGATTCGCAATCTCCCTCCTTAATAAAATAAGTTGTCATAAAAATTATTTGTATCGCAAGCAGAATATTTTTTATACAACGCGGGATCGGATAATATTATTTCCCCGAATGAGCATTACTATTTTAGACTTCATTAGAAAGCGAAATAATAATTTAGCTATCCGCTAAAAATTGTATTAAACATCAAAACTTTTTCTTCCGTAATTTTGTTTTTTTGCTTAAACAGTTTTAAAATGAATATTAAGTCGTTGTCATTGGGTTTAATAGCAGTCTCAATGATGGTTGTTTCCTGTAATCAGCAAAACGGTACTGTTGAGACTGATGCAACTAAGGATTTCACAGTTATGAAACCAATAGCTATAAAGGAGGAATCTGTTACATACAGTATTGCCGGTAAAAATTATGATGGTTATGTTGCTTACGATTCTAACCAGGTTGGTAAAAGACCAGGAGTGTTGGTGGTTCCCGAATGGTGGGGTCTCACGGATTATCCACGCGTGCGTGCAAAAGAATTAGCTGCATTGGGCTATATAGCAATGGCAGTCGATATGTATGGAGATGGTAAAATTGCCCCCGATCCTAAGACTGCAATGGAATTGGCAACGCCTTATTATAAAGATCCATTGTTGGCAAAAACAGTACTTGATGTTGCAATTAATAAATTAAAAACTTATTCTGAAACTGATACTTCAAAAATGGCAGCTATAGGGTATTGTTATGGAGGGTTTATAGTTTTAAACGCGGTGAAACTTGGAGCTGATCTGGAAGGTGCGGTAAGTTTTCATGGAGATCTTTCTGGCGTTGCTCCTGATAAAAACCTGATCAAAGCAAAAATATTAATATGCCATGGAGATTCAGATCAATTCGTAAATCCGGAAGTTGCCGATTTTAAAAAATCTATGGACTCGGCAGGAATTGATTACGCCTTCAAAGCATATCCTAATGCTACTCATGCCTTTACAAATCCTGCTTCTGACGAAAACGGTAAAAAATTTAATATGCCTATTAAATACAATGCAGCAGCAGATACTGCTTCATGGAACGACATGAAAGAATTTTTTAAGAAAATATTTTAATCCTTTTTTCATATTTAATAAAAGGCAGATTTCGTATTATTTCAGTATTATCCATATAATTAATTATACCCAAATTCTCCTTATCCATAATAATATGGAATATTAAACTTTTTCACACTTTAAAAAATTTATGATAAAAGGCTTGTATTTATTAAATTCTAGAACTACTTTTACACCCGGAACGAAATAAAAAATCTCCCCTTTCCCTATATCCCCTGAAATACAATAATCACTTTTGCCTGAGCTTTACTAATCTTTAATTTCGAATATATTATTCAATTCCTTCGAATTTCGCGCTTTTTAATTTGTTGAGATTTGAAAACTTCATAAAATATCAACTTAAAATTCAGCTCGCGATATTCCTGATAAACCGCACGGTTTAGATTTCATAAGTTTTCCACACGAGAATTTTGTAACTCACCACCGATCGCCGCTATCCTTTAAAAGCCATGAATCAATTTTAATTGGCACGCGATTTAGTATTAAAAAGTTAAAGGATAACAAATACAAAATTTTACCTCATAAAAAAGTGACGTATGGAAAATTATTACACCGCCTACACAAAAGTTGTACAGAACACCACATTCTATTTTGTAAAAAAGTATATAACATTTCCTGAGTATGAAAATGTGCCGGGAATATTGGAAAGCTATGGTATGCATGCTGATTTTAACCGTGCATGCGAAATAGCCGCGATTAATGATAAAGAAGTTCGCAATAATTTATTTGCAGATATGCAAAATGACGAGAACAGCGCCAAGATTATTCATATGAATATTACGAAAGGCTTAAGTGCTGCGCAGTAATATTTAGTATTTCTTTTGGATTTTAAATTATTTTACCAAGCTTTGGGATTGTATATTTAGTTATACAATCCCTTTTTTATTGATTCCTTCTTTAATATTTTCAGCATTTATTGTAACGGCTAAATTATCTTATTTGTATTGTTAGTTTTGAAAAATAAGATTAAACCAATTCTGAATTTCTGTGTCTTAACATGAGTGCTAATAATTTTATATTATTTTATTATGATGAATAAATACCATGCCTCTATCCAGTAACCAATTAAAAAATCAACATTTGCTTTGGCGGGCAGCATTTGGGCCAATGGCTGAAAATGTTAACGAACTGTCCGAAGTTTCACAGATGGATTTATATCACTTGCTGGTAAAGACTTCTTCAAAAAGACCCCAGGAATTTAATATTGCCAGCAACCTTTTTGAAGGGTTTGTGAAAGGAGTACAAGACGTTAGCATGATGCAAAAACTTTCCCAGGATCAAAAAAAAATGCTGCGCAAACAATCAATCGATGATCTAAAAAACTTAAATCTTACCTGGCTTGGTGAAATGATAAATAGTGAAGCCCAATTGCAGGAGAAGATGAGCCTCTTCTGGCATGGACATTTTGCATGCCGCGTTATAAATATTTATTTTCAGCAGCAGCTTTTAAATATAATTCGGGAAAATGCATTGGGGAATTTTGGGGACCTTCTTCGTGAAGTATCCAAAAGCCCTGCTATGCTTTCCTTTCTTAATAATCAGCAAAATAAAAAGCAGCATCCTAATGAAAATTTTGCAAGAGAAGTAATGGAACTTTTTACAATGGGGCGTGGCAATTATACCGAAGAAGATGTAAAAGAAGGCGCAAGAGCATTTACAGGATGGGGATTTAATTTGCACGGTGAGTTTGTAAACAGACCCTTTGCACACGATACCGATAAAAAAGTTTTTTTAGGTAAAACGGGAAACTTTGATGGAGATGATATCATTGATATTTTATTGGAAAAAAAACAGACGGCAAAATTCATAACACAAAAGATTTATAGATATTTTGTAAATGACACGCCTGATGCGACCAAAATTGAAGTACTCGCAAATAGTTTTTACCAAAGTAATTATGATATAAAAAAGCTGTTGAGTGATATATATTCAAGCGATTGGTTTTATAATGATAAAAATATTGGAACACATATTAAATCTCCTGTGGAATTGCTTATTGGTCTACGCCGTTTAATTCCAATGGAAATTGATAAGCCTCAGGTACAATTACTGTTTCAGAGGGCATTGGGCCAAATACTATTCTATCCACCAAACGTGGCAGGATGGCCTGGTGGCAAAAACTGGATAGATAGCAGCGCCCTGATGTTACGAATGAGAATTCCGCAAATACTTACTAATGCCGACGACTTTGCAGTAACGCCAAAAGATGATGATGACACTATGATGGGAATGGAAGGTGTTGACAAAATTGCAAAGGCAAAACAGGTGAATTCCACAATAGACTGGAATGCTGTAATAAAAGTTTTTGATAAAACAGCAAAGGAAAATCTTATGCAGAAAATAAGTGATGTTGTGTTGCAAACACAAAGTAAAATAAGTAAAGATATACTTGATAAATATGTTGACAAAGATGCCAGGGAATCTTATATAAAAACAACGATAGTTGAATTAATGAGTACACCGGAATACCAGTTATGCTGATGGAGGTAATTTTTTAATTTTAATTTTTTGCAATGTTATTCAAACGAAAAGAATTTTTGCAGATAGGTTCGCTGGCTACTGCATCTTTAATGCTTCCAAAATTTTTGAAAGCATTTGATGGCAGAGCAATCGTTCCGCCAGGTAATAAAGTGTTAGTAGTATTGCAATTCAGTGGTGGCAATGACGGACTTAATACGGTTATCCCTATACGAAATGATATTTACTATAAATCCCGTCCCAGACTGGGAATTGAAAAAGATAAGGCTTTATTGCTTACTGATGAAGCCGGTATCAACCCGGCTCTACCTGAATTTAAAGAATTATTTGATGATGGAAGTTTAGGAATTATCAACAGTGTTGGTTACCCTAATCCTGACCGTTCTCATTTTCGTAGTATGGATATTTGGCAAAGCGCAAGCGATAGCGACAAATATATGTATACAGGTTGGCTCGGCCGTTACTTGGATGCGCAATGTAATGGCTGTACTAAACCAACACAGGCGCTTGAAGTGGACGATATTTTAAGCCTTGCTTTAAAGGGCGAAAATAATAAAGGACTTGCTGTTAAAGATCCAAAACGCTTGTATAATACAAGCCATGAAAAATATTTTAAAGAAATTAATGCCGCTCACGAAAATGGTGAAGAAACGGTTGATTATTTATATAAAACTTTAAGCGAAACATTAAGCAGCGCTGATTATATCTTTCAACAAAGCAGGTTGCATCCATCATCTCAAATTTACCCATCTACAGAAACCGGAAAGAATTTAAAAACTATTTCATCGCTTATTATGAGTGATATCAATACAAAAGTTTATTACCTGAGCCTGGGAAGTTTCGATACGCACGTGAACCAGGAGAATCAACAGAAAAGGTTATTTACCGAGTTGAATGATGCCATCAGTGCATTTGTAAAAGATTTAAAAGATAGTAATCGTTTTCAGGATGTAATGATTATGACCTTTAGCGAATTTGGAAGGAGGGTTGCGCAAAATGCAAGTGGGGGAACTGACCATGGCACTGCCAATAATATGTTTTTTATAGGAGGTGCGTTAAAACAAAAAGGATTGATAAATGCAATGCCTGATCTTAATGATTTAAATGAAGGTGACCTGGTACATAAGGTTGATTTTAAAAATGTATATGCAACAGTATTACGTAAATGGTTAGACGCAGATGACAAAGGGATTCTTGGGAAGCAATATGAGTATCTGAATTTTATATAAGAGTTACTTATAAATCTATATGAACTGAATTTACTTTCTTTCCAAAAAATATTGCTGAGTGTTTATTAAAATCTTTAACTGAATCTGTGGTGTAAAATTGAATTTGGCCATTCCTGCTGCATTTTTTTTCAATTTCAGGATGACGAAACAAATAATTTTTCAAACTCTCAGCTACAATTTCTCCCTGCGAAATCAATTGTATATTTCCAGGAATATATTTTTTTATTTTTTCTTCAAGTAATGGATAATGCGTGCAGGCGAGTAAAATAGTATCTATTCCACTAGATTTACTTAATAGTTTATTGATGTCATTTTCAATAAAATAATCTGCTCCGGGCGAGTCATATTCATTATTTTCTACCAATGGAACCCAAATTGGGCAGGCATGCTGGTAAACATTTACTTCCGGAAAAAATTTTTCTATTTCAAGTGGATAAGACAACGATTCTACCGTACCATTGGTTCCAAAAACTCCAATTTGTTTTGTTTTCGTGTAATCACCTATTACCTCTGCACTCGGCCTTATAACCCCAAGCACTCTTTTGCCATTACCAAGTTTTGGAAGATCTTTCTGCTGAATAGATCTTAAAGCCTTTGCCGACGCCGTATTGCAGGCAAGAATTATTAAAGAGCAATCTTTTTGCAATAACCATTTTACTGACTGTAGCGTATACTCATACACCGTATCGAAAGATCTATTACCATAAGGCGCTCGTGCATTATCCCCAAAATATATATAATCATAAGCTGGCAGCTTTTCAATTATTGCTTTTAAAACAGTTAATCCTCCATATCCGGAATCGAAAACTCCAATCGGCGATAAAGTATTCATGGCACAAAAATAAACAAGCCATCCTGTTTAATGGATGGCTTGGATAAATTATTCAATTATTTTAGTTTTTTGGAAGAGAAGGAGTTCCTGTTGTTGGTTCTTTTAAACCCAACTTCTTTCTTACTAACGGGCCTATGTCCGTGGTAGGAGGCATATAAATTAAAGCTTCTCTCGGAAATATGTAAGTATACCCATTTTCTTTAGCTACCTCTTCTATAGCTCCCTGTAATTTTTTTTGTATAGGTAACGAAAGTTCCTGGCGCTTTTGCTCAAACTGATTTTGGATTTTTTGATCCATTCCGCTTATATCAGATACCTGCTTTTGAAGATCTGTTCTTTTTACTTCTTTTAAACTCGGGCTCATAGTTGCCGAATCTTTATAAAATTTCTGTACTGCATCTTGTAAGGCAGTCTTCTGGTCATCTGCATTCTTATAAAGGGATTGCTGGTATTCATCCAATTGTTGCTGAACAGCAGCAGCCTCGGGCATTAATTGTATAATTTCATCGGCGCTTATATAGCCAATTTTTGGTGCGGTTTGAGCATTGGAAGTCTTATAAAATCCAAATAATAATCCTGTTGAAATTAAAACGACTGTAACGAACTTTTTCATTTTTGTTTTTGATATTTGTTTTTAATAAAGTATTTAAAATTGTGTTTTAAGCTGCATCATTCAAGCGCTTTCGCATTTATTTAACACCCAATTCTTTGAGCACATCATCGCTTTTGTCAAGTTTTGGGTCGGCAAATATAACGGTAATTCCTTCACTTTTGTCCAAAATA
>CBIGQT010000149.1:0-6917 GCA_966191655.1 uncultured Ginsengibacter sp. | reverse complement strand
ATCGGTTGATCCTTTAGGAAACACATCGTTAATTACTGCAGACACGGTTGAAGCGGAACATGCCCTGGAAAGCGCTATGTACCTGGGTGACCAATACAATATATCTTCTAAATTTTCAATTAACGGTGGTGTAAGGTTTTCCATTTTTAATTACATGGGGCCAAAGCATGTAAATTCTTATGCACCAAATTTGCCTAAAAACGAAGGCAATATTTTGAGCACCACTTTCTATCCGTCGGGTAAAATTATTAACACCTACTGGGGCCCTGAGTTCAGATTGTCTGCAAGATATTCTCTGTCAGAAAATACTTCTATAAAAGCATCGGCTAACAGCCTGCGTCAGTATATCCATTTGCTTACTAACACTACTACTATTTCGCCAACAGATGTTTGGAAATTAAGCGATCCAAACCTGCAGCCGCAATTGGGAAAACAGGTTGCTTTGGGATTGTATAGAAATTTTAAAGACAACACTATTGAAACATCGGTGGAGGTATATTACAAATGGTTTACACATTACCTGGATTACAAAAGTGGTGCGGCGCTTGTACTGAATCATCATATTGAAACAGATGTAATAAATACTAACGGTAAGGCATATGGGATAGAATTACTGGTAAAAAAATCTACGGGCAAAATAAACGGATGGTTTAGTTATGACTACTCACGCTCTTTACTTAAACAGGATGATCCTTATGCGGGTGAAACGATTAATGAGGGCAAAGAATATCCAAGCAATTTTGATCAGCCTCATAATGCCACACTCATAGGAAACTTTCGTTTTACGCACCGCTTCAGTGTTTCGCTTAATGTAGTGTACAGCACGGGACGTCCAATTACATTACCCATTGCTGAATATGATTATGCCGGCTCTGTGAGAGTATTATATTCGGATAGAAATGCCTATCGTATTCCGGATTATTTCCGTACCGATCTTTCCTTGAACTTATTGGGCAATCACAAAGTACACCAGTTAACTCATGGCTCATGGACATTAGGTATTTATAATTTAACAGGAAGAAAAAATGCTTATTCCGTTTATTTTATTTCGCAAAATGGAAATATAAAGGGTTATAAATTATCCATTTTCGGAACTGCTATTCCTTTTATCACCTATAATATTCATTTCTGATGAAAAAAATAATTTTTCCGTGGAAAATAATAACATACTGCACCGTGCTGCTGTTGTTTTCCAAATGCAAAGATCCTTATGACCCTCCTGTATTAGCTTCCAATACCAAGTATCTCGTAGTAGAGGGTTATATAAATGGTAACGGATTAACTTCTATAAAACTCAGTCGTACCAGGAACATAACATCGGGCGATACTGCCGACCGCATAAATGAATTAAATGCCAACGTGGTAATTGAAGATCAAAATAATATCACCTATCCTCTCACTGAAGAAGGTAATGGAATATATACCGCTAATATTTTTTTGGATCCGGCCAATCAGTACCGGCTGCATATTCGTACCTCAGCCAACAAAGAATATAAATCTGATTTTGTACCATACAAACAATCACCGCCTATAGACAGCATTGGCTGGAAATTTAAAAATAACGACGTGCAGGTATATGCAAATACTCATGACGCTCAAAATAAAACAAAGTATTATCGCTGGAGTTATTCAGAAACATGGGAATATCATGCTGCCTTTTATTCGTACTTACAATATGATGAATCCTCCAATTCTTTAGTTTCAAGAACTGACCAGATATACGCCTGTTGGCCATCTGAAAATTCAACTAATATTTCGTTGGCCTCCTCCGCTAAATTAAATATGGATGTCATTCACGAAGCCCCGTTAGTTTTAATTCCTTTTCATGATAAAAGGATAAGTGTTTTGTATAGCATATTTGTTACTCAATACGCATTAGATTCCATCGCATATAATTATTGGCAGGCAATAAAAAGTAATACTGAAAATGTGGGCTCTATTTTTGACCCACAACCTAACCAGACGAAGGGAAATATTCATTGTGTTTCTGATTCATCGGAAACTGTAATTGGTTATATAGGAGCCGGAAGTACTGTCGACAAAAGATTTTTTATCGACAGGTCTTCCATGCCTAATAATTGGAATCTGCCTTCTGAATGTACTACCATAAGTACTCATGCAGATAGCCTGGAATATTATTTTCACGTAGCTGGTTATATACCGATAGAAGAAATCCTTCCCCCAGGGACTTATACTGGCTCAACGTTTACCTGCGTGGACTGCAGAGCCAGCGGGGGTCCAAATGTAAAACCAGGCTTCTGGCCTTAAAGAATTGAAAAAATGAATAGTGCTATTTTAAATAAATACTTTACATCGATTGTTTTGCTTTGTGTGACGATGTTATTCTATACATCTTCTCCTGGCCAAATAAATAAGTTGGATGCAATTACATCTGGCTATATTGACTATACTAAAAATCATTTAAGCGAAAAAATATATGTACACACTGACCGCTCTTATTATTTATGCGGAGATATATTGTGGTTCAAAATTTATGTAGCTAACGGCGCTGATAATAAACTTCTTGCGGTGAGTAAGATTGCCTATGTAGAAGTATTAAATACACAGCACCAGCCAGTATTACAAGGCAAGATAGCTATAGAAAAAGGAACCGGTAGCGGCTCTTTTGAACTTCCTGTTTCTATCTCATCGGGTAACTATGAATTAAGAGCCTATACTAACTGGATGAAGAATGATTCGGCTGATCACTATTTTAAAAAAATAATTACAATAATAAACACGACACAAAATCCTGATTCGTCTTTAGTCCATAACAATACTAAATATTTTTCACAGTTTTTTCCGGAAGGAGGCAATCTTGTGAATGGATTAAAAAGTGTTGTTGGTTTTAAAGTAAATGATAATTATGGCAAAGGTGTTGATTGCGAAGGTGCGGTTATTGACCAGGCAAATGATACGATTACACATTTTAAATCGTCTCAATTTGGTATGGGCCGGCTTTTTTTAACTCCTCAAAATGGAAAACATTATAAAGCAATAATTTATTTGAAAGACAGCTCAGTAATTACTAAAGAATTACCGGAGTCTTACGATAAAGGATATGTAATGCATGCCAGTGATGAGGATGCGCATCAACTAAAAATTACCGTTCAGTCTGCCAATGTATCATCGCAAGATATATATCTTATAGCCGAAACAAGCCAGCATATTGATTTTGCAAAGCGATTACATTTTGAAAATAACCAGTCTGTGTTACTAATAAATAAAGACAGCCTTGCAGATGGTGTAGCACAAATAACACTCCTCGATGAAAATCTTCAACCTGTATGTGAGCGCCTCTGGTTTAAGAGGCCTAAAAATAAAATGGTGATACATGCAAAAGCAGATAAGCAAAATTATAATCACCGGGATAAAATTAATATTGACCTGCTAACTACCACTCCATCCGGGGATTCACTTCCGGGCAATTTATCTGTTTCAGTTTACAGGCTGGATAGTTTACACCAACCCGCACACGAAGATATTTATTCTTATTTATGGCTTTCATCCAATTGCAAAGGATACATTGAAGAACCGGATTATTATTTTAAAAATGAGGATACTCAAACCAACTCCGATCTCGACAATTTGTTGCTAACGCAGGGATGGAGAAAGTTCGGTTGGAAAAATGACATGCAGGTGAATGCGTATTCATTTAATTACGTACCTGAAAATTACGGCCATATCATTACCGGCAGGATTATAAATGACATTACCGGTAAACCTGCTGAAGACATACTAGTGTATCTATCGGTACCGGGTAAACGAATACAGGTATATGGCAGCATGAGCAATAAGGACGGCCTGATTCATTTCGATATGAAAGATTTTTATGGCACCGGCCAGGTAGTGCTGCAAACAAATACAACAAAAGACAGTACTTATCATTTCGAAATTTTCAGTCCTTTTTCAGAAAAATACTCAGATAACATATGGCCATCATTATACATTTCAGAAAATAACAAAGACGAATTATCCGCGGCCAATCGGAATATGAGAATTGAAAATGGTTATCATCAAAAAGACATAGAGCAATTGCAATATTCTTCAATCGATACACTTCCTTTTTATTATAAACCATCTAAAACTTACCTGCTGGATGACTATACCCGCTTTACAACTATGGAAGAAGTGATGAGAGAATATGTGGCAGAAGTAAATGTAAGCAGGAGAGGCAAAGAATATCATCTGTTTACACTAAACCAACCCGCATTTGAGCTGCATGAAAGGCAGGTTGCGCAAATTCTTTTCGATACAAATCCATTAATGCTATTAGACGGTGTGCCGGTATTCGATGCCGCTAATATTATAGCTTACGATCCGCTGAAAGTTCAAAAGCTGGAAGTAGTGGCTTCAAAAATATTACCATGGGCCGATAACTGCTAATGGAATTGTAAGTTACACGACTTACAAAGGAAATCTCGATGGCTATACGCTTAATCCGCACGACCTCGTTGCAGATTATGATGGCTTGCAACAAAAAAGAATATTTTATTCACCAGACTATTCATCTACTGAAGCATTTCAAAGCCCTTTGCCCGATTTCAGAGATGTATTGTATTGGTCGCCGGATATAACTACAGGTAAAAAAGGCAATGAACATTTATCATTTTATACCGGCGATATTTCGGGAAAGTACCTGGTAGTGTTGCAGGGTATTTCTTTAAACGGAGATGCAGGCGCTACATACTTCATTTTAAACGTAGGAAATTGATAAAGCTTTTCTTTGATTTCTCATGCATTCCTTGCGGAACATACTTTTATCTCTTCACGTATTATTTATTCAGTGCGTAATGATTTCACCGGGTTTGCAATTGCAGCTTTTACTGATTGATATAGTACTGTTAACAATGCAATTACTATTATCAATAAAAGAGGTAAAAGGAAAAACCAAATACCAATTTCTATATGAAATGCATAATCGTGTAACCAATTCCTCAATAAAAAATATGCAATGGGAATTGCAGCCAAACCTGCATACAGTATGAGTTTAATATACTCTTTTGCAATAAGGGTTGTAATTTGAAAAACTGTTGCTCCGAGTACTTTACGCAGGCCTATTTCTTTTGTTCTTTTCGCAACTGTATAAAGCGAAAGTCCAAACAAGCCAAGGCTGGCAACAATAATTGCGAGTATGGTAAACCACCAAAGTATGGTTGAAAATAATTTATCACTTTTATATTGCCTGTTGAAATATTCATCCAGGAAAAAATACTGCAACGGGCTTTGAGGGAAAGCCTCACTCCAAACTTTTTTTGCCTGATCCACTACTTGTGTAAGATTTTTTGTTTTAAGTTTTAAAGAAAAATCCGTCATATTGATAGGCATTTCGGAGTAATATACAATCGGATCGAAATTATACTGAAGCGATTGCTGATGATAATCGTGCAGCACGCCTATGATTTTGCAGTGGATATTGCCGCCTGTAACGAGTATTTTATTTATCGCATCCTTTGCCTGTGTAAAGCCGAATATCTTTGCGGCCGTTTCGTTAATAATAACATTTACTGTTTGTGTTGTGTCGGAAGTAAAAGATTTGTCCTTGTCAAAATTTCGTCCGGCTGCAAGCGATAAATTATAATTGGGAATAAACTTTTCATCAATACCAAAATCGCGGCAACGCTTGTCTTCATTTGATGAAATCAGGCGAAAGCCTGATGAGCCTCCAACTTCACTTCCAGGCACGGATGTTGAAGTTGTTACATTTTCAACTCCTGGCATTTTTTGCAAATCGTTTATAACCGCTTCTACCGCGTTCATCCTGCTGCTGTCCAGGTTTTGTGATTGTTGCAATACAAGTGTTTGCTTTATATCAATACCCAAATCACGATGACTCATAAACCGTAATTGCCGGTAAAAGCCAATCGCCCCTCCAATTAAAACGATAGCAGCTGCGAATTGTAATACTACCAATGATTTTCTGAAAAAATTTCTGCCTCTTTTATTTCCGTTAAAACCTGAAATTGATTTCAACGTTTGCATGGGTTGAAATGATGATAAAATAAAAGCAGGATAAAAGCCTGCGAGCAACGTACTAAAAACAAAAATTGAAAAAATAATTGTCCAGAACTGCCAACTCCAGGTTTGCAGATCAATAGCATTTTGATTAATGATTTGTGAAAAGTGCGGAAGGGCCAGTTTAAAAAGTAAAAAACCAATAATAATTCCAAATGCGTTTATCAAAAATGTTTCTGCAAGAAATTGTTTTACCAGTTGAAGCTTTGTAGCGCCGACAACTTTACGTACGCCCACTTCTTTTGAACGCTCCAATGAATGAGCCGTTGAAAGATTTATATAATTGATTAATGCAATAAGGAGGATAAGTAATGCGGCGATACCAAGATATTTTAAATAATAAAAATTACCATTTCCGTCAAATTCATAATCATAAACAGAACGTGTATGAATATCTTTTAAGGGCTCCAGTTGAAATGAGATAGCAAAGCCATCTTTCTTCATATCACTGCCCATATACCGCTCTGCAAAGGCGGGCATCTTTGCCTGCAATGCATGCACATTTGTGCCCGGCTTTAGTAACAGATATGTATAAAAGTCGCTCCAGCCCCAGCTTGTATTTGCACGGCCATTGGTAATTTGTATATACTTGTTATAGTTAAGAAGAATATTAAATTGTATGTGCGAATTGGCAGGAACATCTTTTAGTACACCTGTTACCACAAAATCTTCATCGCTATAGTGAAGTGTTTTTCCAATCGGGTTTTCCGCACCAAAATATTTTGCAGCCGTAGAATGAGTAATGACAGCATCATTTAATTGCTTAAATGCATTGTTAGCAGCGCCTTTTTCAAACTCAAAAGAAAAAACATTGAAAACAGATGGATCAACATAATAGATCATACCATTTTCAATAATTTTTTGATCGCCGTGTTGTACTACGCCCCATCTTTTTCTGAAAC
>CBIGQT010000148.1:0-6924 GCA_966191655.1 uncultured Ginsengibacter sp. | reverse complement strand
TTTGGGTCTATTTGGTTTGGCTGCATTCACTGCACAAAAAAGGCAAAAAGAAATTGGCATACGCAAGGTGATCGGTGCATCAGTAAGTAATGTCGTGGCCATGCTTTCAAAAGACTTTTTGTTATTGGTTTCCTTGGCACTGCTTATTGCAATTCCCGTATCATGGTTTGCTGCAAATGCCTGGCTGCAAAGTTTTGCATACCGTATTACTCTTAGCCCGGTAGCGTTTGTAGTTACAGGCATAGCGGTCATACTGATTACATTATTAACTATAAGTTTTCAATCGATAAAAGCAGCAATGGCAAACCCGGTAAAGAGTTTGAGAACGGAATAAATAATCTAACTAACGCATAAGGATAAACGTAAAATCATTAAACATGTTTAAAAACTTTTTCAAAACAACAATCCGCAGCCTTTGGAAAAACAAAGGTTATAGTTTTCTCAACATGTTCGGATTGGCTATCGGTATAGCATGCGCAGGATTAATTTTTTTGTGGGCCGAAGATGAATTGACATTTGATAATGCTAATGTGAAGAAAAGTAATCTATACCAGTTGTATGTGAACATGACTGTTGATGGAAATGAATGGACAATGGGTTCAACGCCACGGCCAATAGGTGCCGCAATAAAAGCTGAAGTTCCGGGCATAACAAATGCAGCAAGATATTCAGATGATGCCCAACGATTATTGTTTAATTCCGGCAACAAATCTTTGTATGCTTCAGGACGCTATACAGATGCTTCTTTGTTCAACATGTTTACATTTGATTTCATTGAAGGCAATATCAAAAATCCTTTTCCTCAATTGTATTCACTGGTAATTACAGAAAGCGCTGCAAAGAAATTTTTTGGTAATAGTGCCGATAGCTATCGGGATGTAGTTGGGAAAACAGTTCGCATTGATAATAAACAGGATTATGTAATTAGCGGTGTTGTAAAAGACATGCCCGAAAACTCAACCTTGCAGTTTGAGTGGCTGGCGCCTTATGAAATTACTATTCAGGATTTGAAGGAACTTGGAAAGCAACATGGGATCGTGTTAACTGACGCAATGGACTGGAGCAGCTATGGCCCGTTAACCTATGTTGAGCTGGCAAAGAATGCAAATCTCTCCGCCATCAATAAACAACTAAAAGATTTTATTCATCGAAAAGTTGCCGACCAGAAAAGCGAAACTTTTTTATTCCCAATGAAAGACTGGCACTTGTATAATGATTTTGCAAATGGCAAACAAACCGGTGGCGGACGTATATCACAAGTGCGCATGCTTTCGCTTATTGCATGGATCATTTTATTAATTGCCTGCATCAACTTTATGAATCTTTCTACCGCACGCAGTGAGAAAAGAGCTAAAGAAGTTGGTGTACGCAAAGTACTTGGCTCGGGCAAAAAAAGTTTGATTGCACAATTCATGGGCGAAGCTTTTATGATGTCTGCTATTGCAACCATCATCGCTGTTCTTATCATGAACATATCATTGCCGGCATTTAACATGCTGATGCAAAAAAACCTTGCATTGAACCTTACTAATGTCTCTCACATTATTTTCCTGCTTGCTATTTTATTTGTTTGTGGATTGATTGCCGGCAGTTATCCCTCACTTTATTTATCATCCTTTAATCCTGTTGCTGTTTTAAAAGGGGCTAAACTGAAAACAGGCAGGGCCTCTTTCATCAGGAAAGGATTAGTGGTTACGCAGTTTGCAGTATCAGTTGTTTTTATCATCAGCACTATTGTTGTGTACATGCAGATACAGCATATTAAAAACAGGAATTTAGGTTTCAATAAAAACAACCTTATTGAAATAAGTCCGCAGCATGATATTTCAAAGAATTTTTCATTGGTAAAAAATGATTTGTTGCATAGTGGTTTAATAGAAAATGCAGCGCTTGCTGATCATTCAACATTATACGGAGGTGATACGGATGACCGGTTTAAGTGGCAGGGAAAATCAGAAGGCAATGGAGTTTCAATTGCACACAGAAATGTAACTCCGGAATTTGTTTCCACTTCAGGCATGCAAATTATTGAAGGAAAAGATTTCAGCAATAATGCGGCATCTGAAAATACGGATGTCATTATCAATGAATCCATGGAGAAATTAATGGGTAAAGAAAGTGCAGTAGGAAAGATCATTCAATCGCCACGTGGTAATGCAGACGGAGTTTTTACAGACATGACGGTGATTGGTGTAGTAAAAGATTATGTGTATGGAAGTGTGTATGATGGTAAGGCTGCTCCTTTAATAATTTTTTGTAAGTCTCCCGAATACCAAAACTTTATCTATGCAAGAATAAAACCACAAGGTAATGTTGAGCAGGCATTGGCAAAAATTGCAGAAGTAATGAAGAAAGATAATCCGGCTTATCCGTTAGAATACAAATTTGTTGATGACCAGTTTAACCAAATGTTTCAAAACGAAACACTCACCAGCAAGGTGTCAACAGTGTTTGCAGCGTTGGCAATCATTATTTCATGCCTGGGTTTATTTGGCCTGGCAGCTTACACTGCGGAACGCAGAATAAAAGAAATAGGTATACGAAAAGTACTGGGCGCAAGTGTTTCAGGTATTACAACTTTACTATCAAAAGATTTTTTGCAATTGGTTTTTATTTCCTGCCTCGTTGCTTTCCCTGTTGCGTGGTGGATTATGCATAACTGGTTGCAGCATTATGAATACCGGATTTCGATAAGCTGGTGGATATTTTTAGCAGCAGGAATTTCAGTCGTACTTATTGCTTTAATTACTATCAGCTTTCAATCTATTAAAGCAGCTATTGCAAATCCTGTGAAAAGTTTGAGAACGGAATAAAAAACGTGAATGGTAAAGCAGGGTTTGAAGAATTATAAATCAGACATCACAAAATCATACATCAGAAATTAACTTTTATGTTTAAAAATTATTTTAAAACTGCTGTAAGAAATTTATCAAAGAATAAGTTTTATTCATCAATAAATATTATTGGATTAGCTGTTGGGCTGGCTACGTGTTTACTCATCTTTTTGTATGTAGTGGATGAGTTGGGTTATGACAAATACAATGCAAATGCAGGCAGAATTTATCGTGCAAACAACGATATAAAATTTAATGGCAACTATTTGGATCTTTCGCAGGTACCAGCGGTGATGGGCCCGACAATGTTGCGTGAAATGCCGCAGGTGCAGCAGTATGTCCGCATGAACTGGCACGGGAGCTTTCTCGTAAAAAAGGGAAATGAAAACATCCAGGAACAAAGAGTAGCCTATGCTGATTCCACTTTGTTTGATGTGTTTACGCTGCCCGTAATTGCCGGAGATGCCAAAACCGCTTTAAAGGATTATCATTCACTGGTAATTACAGAAACTATTGCAAAAAAGTATTTCAATAGCACGGATGTTGTTGGAAAAACCATGCTGATGAATGATACATCAAATTATAAGATTACTGCTGTTATAAAAGATATTCCGAAGCAATCACATTTTCATTTTGACTTTTTTGTGCCGATGCTGGAAAGCTATGGCATCAATGAAGACAATTGGTTGAGTGAAAACTACACCACGTATATTCTTTTAAAGAAAAATGCGGATGTAAGACAATTCGAAGCGCAATTGAATCCTTTTATGGATAAGCATGTTGGTCCGCAATTGCAAAGCTTCGTGAACATAAGCTTAAGCGATTTTAAGAAGGGTGGCGGGTATATACGGGCAAGTCTCACACCTTTAACAGCCATTCATTTGCATTCAAACAAACAGGGAGATTTAGAAGGCAACGGTAATGCGGAATATGTTTATATTTTTTCGGGCATTGCGTTGATGATTTTATTAATCGCCTGTGTAAACTTTATGAATCTTTCCACGGCACGTTCTTCTAATCGTGCAAAGGAAGTGGGTGTAAGAAAGGTGTTGGGCTCACTCAGGGCAAATCTTATTCAACAGTTTTTAACCGAATCTTTTTTAATCAGCTTTGTTGCACTAGTGATAGCCGTTTTGATGGCATGGCTGTTACTGCCTTATTTTAACCAGCTTGCCGGAAAAGAAATTAACGCGGCTGCTTTATTGCAGCCATACATGGTATTGTCGTTGGTTGTTCTTATGCTGATTGTTGGTTTACTCGCAGGCAGCTACCCTGCATTTTTCCTATCATCTTTTCAACCCATCGATGTGCTAAAAGGTAAGCTGGCTAAAGGTTTTAAAAGATCATGGCTACGCAATTCACTGGTGGTGTTCCAATTTGTAATTTCTATCGTACTTATTTTCGGGACCATCGTTATTTATAACCAGCTTAATTATATTCATAATAAAGATATTGGCTTTAACCGCAACCAGGTTGTTATTATAAATCATGCAAACACATTAGGAAACCAAACAGAAACTTTTAAAAATGAGTTGTTGCAGGTAAGCGGTGTGCAAAGCGCAACCATGAGTGGTTACCTTCCTGTTAATTACGGCAGAAACAGCAATACTTATTTCACCTCACCAACGCTTGACCCAACGACGGGAATAAATGTGCAAGCCTGGACAGTTGATGAAAATTATGTTCCAACACTTGGCTTAAAAATAGCAGAGGGAAGAAATTTTTCACAGCAATTTCTTACGGATTCAACAGGCGTTATTATAAACGAAGCCGCTGCAAAGTTCCTTGCTACAAAGAATTTATTGAATAAAAAAATCTATACAATAAAGGATATACAATCAAAGGAATTGATTGACTTCCATATCATAGGTATCGTAAAAAATTTCAACTTCAGTTCACTTCGTGATGTAGTTACACCACTCGCGCTATTTCTTGGAAAAGATAATGGAAACATTTCTGTGCGTATCAGTTCAGGTGATATATCTAACGCAGTTGCACAGATAAAAAATAAGTGGAAAGCGATCGCTCCGTCTCAGCCCTTCGATTATTCTTTCATGGATGATGACTTTAATAAATTATATACAACCGAGCAACGTACCGGTAATATTTTCATAACGTTTGCCGTACTGGCTATTTTAATTGCCTGCCTGGGTTTGTTTGGGTTGGTTACTTATGCTGCTGAACAACGCATAAGGGAAATAGGCATAAGAAAAGTTTTAGGCGCATCCGTGAGCAATATTGCAGGCATGCTATCCACCGATTTCTTACAACTCGTAATTATTTCTGCAGCCATTGCATTTCCCCTTGCATGGTGGGCCATGAATAAATGGTTACAAGGTTTTGCCTACAGGGTGAATATCAGTTGGTGGGCATTTGCTATAGCAGGTATTCTTGCTTTATTGATTGCGTTGATAACCGTTAGCTTCCAGGCTATAAAAGCAGCAATAGCAAATCCGGTGAAAAGTTTGAGAACGGAATAAAAACGTGAATTGTGAATCGTCAATGGTGAATAAAAATTATAACGTAATACTCCAATTTAAAATTTCCTTTATGCTTAAAAATTATTTCAAGATCGCTTTACGCAATCTTTATCGCAACAAAGCCTTCTCGATTATTAATATATCGGGGCTTACGGTGGGCATGGCCAGCGCCATACTGATTTTGCTATGGATACAAAATGAAATAAGCTACGATCGTTTTTTCAAAAACACAGACAGGATTTACATGATGTATAACCGCGATAAATTTGATGGAGGGTTGCAGACATGGAACAGTACACCAACCCCTATGGCAGCAGCGCTTAAAAAGGATTACCCGGAAGTGGAAGATGCTGTGAGGTTTAGAAACGTTACTTTTTTAACCAGCGTTGGGGATAAGCATTTGAATGTTCGGGGCGCTTTTGCGGATAGTGGTTTTCTTTCTGTTTTTAGCTTTCCATTATTGAAGGGCGATCCAAACAGGTGCCTGAACAATAATTACAATATTATACTTACTGAAAAACTTGCTAAAAAGCTGTTTGGCAATATAGATGCAATGGGCAAAACTGTGCGTATAGATACTACTGAAAATTTTACCGTATCAGGAGTGCTAAAAGATTTGCCAGGAAATACTCAATTTAATTTCGAATATCTTTTACCCTGGGCTTTTATCACCAAATTAGGATGGGATCAGGAGATGTGGGGTCGCAATTCTGTAAATACTTACGTCTTACTAAAACCTGGCACATCGCAGGTGGCTTTTGATACTAAAGTAAAAAACATAACCATCAGTCATATAACCGAGGGTCAAAAATCTACAACAGAAGTATTTACCCAACCGCTAAGCAGATTGTATTTGTATTCGAAATCAGAAAATGGAAAGCTGGTTGATGGCCGCATACAAATTGTGAGGTTATTTACCATTATCGCTATTTTTATTTTACTCATAGCCTGCATCAATTTTATGAATTTGAGCACAGCCCGCAGTGAGAAGCGGGCAAAAGAAGTAGGCATACGAAAAGTGGTGGGCTCCCGGAAAGGTTTGCTGGTTGCGCAGTTTATTGGTGAAAGTATTATGCTCTCTTTGATAGCAGGAATACTGGCTGTTATCATTGTACAGTTTAGCCTCCAGGGCTTCAATCAATTAATTGGCAATGAACTGTTCATCGATTTCAGCAATCCATTTAATTGGTTTTTTATGACAATATTTATTGTGTTCATGGGCATTATAGCAGGTAGCTATCCTGCGTTTTATCTCTCTTCATTCAAACCGGTTAAAACGTTAAAGGGTGCATTCAAAGCAGCGCATGCTTTGGTAACACCACGCAAAGTATTAGTGGTATTGCAGTTCAGCTTTGCTATTATACTTATTATATGCACTGTTATTGTTAAGCGCCAGATACAATATGCACAGGAAAGGAATTCAGGGTATGATAAAAATAATGTTGTATATACTTTTAACCAGGGAGACATAAATAAACATTATGATCTTATCAAACAAGATTTGTTGAATAGTGGTGCAGTGATCGCCGTTACTAAATCAGGCAACCCTATAACGCAGCAGTGGAGCCAGGGATGGGGTTATTCATGGCAGGGCAGTACAGAAGCTGATA
>CBIGQT010000147.1:0-6946 GCA_966191655.1 uncultured Ginsengibacter sp. | reverse complement strand
ATCCGTCCAGTGTACGTCGGCATTTGCTTCGAGCTGCAGGCGTAATTTTTTTGTTGCATCAATGCTTTCAAACTGGTAGCAGAAATTCCACGTGGCATACGGTGAAACGCTTTTTTTCTTTATGTAGCGCTCTTGCGTTTGAGGCGGCATATCAAAAACTTTTTTACCGGCAATGGAAGCGCAAAGTTTTACATACTCTGCATGCGCCCATGTTAATGGCATTGCTGAACCTGAGTGTTCACCAAAAAATAATTCCTTTTCGGGTATATCATTCGTATCCCAAATTTGCTCCGGGAGAAACCCATTGTTCGAGAAGGCATCCATTGCTTTTAGTAACTTTTTTGCTTCGGCTATATTTCCTGCTGCAACTTCATAATGCGCCCTTTCGCCGGTAAGTAACGGCCAGGCGCGACCAATGCCCGTACCATCATAAGGTTCGCCATCTGCATGTTCTCCGTATCCATTATTATTATAGCGGTGCCAGCACGGTCCGTTGGGCGTTGCCACTTTCAACTCATCGTCAATAACTTTAATGGTGTTTAAAATTTTAGGATCGTCTGCAGCACGCAGTCCAAATCTTACTAACGCTAACGCATCAACGCTTACCAATTCCGATAATAGCGTTTGGCCTTCATCACCCTGGTGATTTTTAAGGTCAATAAAGTTTCCGCCTAATTCCTCCGCAGGTATATTATAAAAGGGATTGATTCTTATATAATATCCATCAACATTGACTTTCCTTGCAAGTGTTGTCCCGGTTATGTACGTCCATTTTTCAATATTGCTGTTCCACTCATCGGCCATTTCACGGCAATATTTTGCAAGTCCCTTTTCATTATTTATATCAGCAATATCAGCAGCTGCGAGCATAGATGCAATAGAAACTGAAATAGTAAAAGGCGAAAATCCTTTCTGCTCTTCCCACCTGTCCTGTTGAGTATAAGGCGCATTCATTAATAAAAAAGCAATTGCCTTTTTTAAACACGGCCAATACCTTTTTAATCTTTTTTTATCAAGAATTTTGTCGCGATAGCACCGGTCAATAATCAATACCGGGAATGCTGTCTGGTCTATTTGCAAACCCTTCCAATGTGGTGTGCCTTCCAGCCACATGTTCTGCGGCCAGCTTCCATCTTTTTTTTGGGTGGCCATTAAGTAATTCACTATTCGTAGTGTATCATTAACTGCCCCCAGTGCCAAAAAGCCGCCGGCGCTTTCGGCCAAATCTCTTGGCCATACCACATGATAGCCACCGGCAGCCTTATCTCCTTTTGTTTCCCCCCAGGGAATAGAAAGGCTGGCGATGATGCCGCCCGGAAAAGTTCTTGCCTCGTGCAGCCGCATAACGGTTGCGCTTATACGATAATTTTTTGCAGCGAGGTGGTTTAACTCTTTTATCCATGTTTTCCAGTCATCTATATACCGCCTCTTTAAGAAATCAAATCCATCCAGGATGCTGCTGTAGGCTTGGTTTGAAGCCTCCTGCACATTTTTACCAAACCCTGCCGACAAAGTAAATTCGGTGCTTTCACTTAAATCAATTTCAGCCATTAAAGCAACATTGCCATTATATGCCTGCGAATATTCCCACTTCATTTCTTTATGTTTTTTTAAATCCCGCCATCCATCAGAATGACCAACAAAGCCAACTGATCGTTTTAGCCATTTGGAGGAACAGGCAAGTGCAAGAAATAACGTGTCGTTTTGCGCATACAACATAGAAACGCCGTTATATTCTCCCAGCCAGGCAGAGTTGTTATTACCCTGGTCATTTAAATGTGGGGCTAATAAAACATATAGGTGATAAGTGTCAGCTGATTTCCTTATAACCTTAAAATTTGTTTTTTGAATAACACTGTTGCGAAAAGGATCTGCAATAACTTCTTTGGTTATTTCAAATCTTTTTTCGTGGCAGGTATTTTTAATAATGTAAGCAGGTATCCCATCTTCTATCATTTTTTCATCATGATCGCAATCCCTTTTTTCTTCTGAAAAAAAATCAGTTCCGTTAGTTACAAGCAATCCCATATCTCTCACACAGGCAATGTCTTCGCGGGGGAAATAAATTTCATTGACAATACCGTGGCTTAGAGTAAAAGCTACTTGTGACGGAGTGTTCAGCGCTTTACCAATACCCGATTTAGAGCTGGAGGTCCATTTAGGTTTGATACCGGGAGCTCCGGGCGCTGATGAATTATGCGGCATTAATTTTATTCATTTAAATTATTTTGAATTGAGTTTTTTAATTATAGTATCAAATACAAGGCCTGTTACTACAGCATATAAAGCATGATGAAATAAGGTCAATACAAATTTTTAATGAATTGCAGTAGCGTTAAAATTTTTTGTTCCCGCAAAAGATAGCAAGCTTCTTATAATTCCATTTGCCGAACCGTAAGAGTAAGTTACTGCATTTGCAAAACCAAGTTCTTTACCTTTTGAAGGATAATAATTCAATATCTTTTTTGCTATAGCTACAGTTGATTCGTCGGGTTTATTGCCAGTAATCTTTTCTGTTATCTTTTGGAAAATACTCATTGCTGCAGTGCCTGCCAAACCCGCCAGCAAACCCGCGCCAACAGCTGGTAACAATGATTTTAAATGATAAGAATTATTTCCCAAAATCTACTTTTTACTTTTTGAAATAATCGTTTTCGTAATTAATAAGGCCATTATTCCAAGCGTTACTCCTGCAATCAATCCTCTTTTTAATTTTTGTTTTGAAGTTGCTTTTAATTTATTTTTTTCCAGATACTCTTTTTCAAAATTGGGCTCAAAATATGTTTTGTTCTGTAACGCTATATCCAGTACCTGCGCAAGATGCAGCCCTTTGCGGTCTGTCTCCTGTTCTATTTGTTCACGGCAGCTAAAGCCATCTGCAATAATAAAACCATTACTATCAAAATTTCTTACAGCTGGTAATAACACTCTTTCACCTGCTTTGACAGATACATCATAATGATCACCTTTTTCATATCCGAAATAACCGGCCATGCCGCAACATCCTGAGTCCAATACTTCATAATCTAATCCTGTTTTTTTGAGCAAACTTTTTTCGCAATCTAGTTTCATTATCGCTTTGTGGTGGCAATGGCCTTGTATGATTGCTTTATTATTTATAGAAGGAACTTTAAAATGTGCTGCTTGTTTTTCTAAAAATTCAGCTAACGTAAACACTTGTTTTTTTAATCGCTTTGCATCTTCGCTATGCGGAAATAAATTACATAACTCATCCCTGAAAACCGCTACACAACTGGGTTCGAAGCCAACGATGGGAGTTCCTTCTTCTATCTCCTCTTTTAAAGTATGTAAAATATCTATCAGCATTTTCTTTGCCTGGTTAAGCATTCCAAAATCATACAATGGCCTTCCGCAACAAAGAATTTTTTTAGGCATGATTACCTGGTAACCGGCCGCTTCCAACACATTAACTCCTGCAACCAATGTTTCGGGCAAGAAGAAATTATTAAATGTATCAGCCCAAATAATAACCCGCTTATGACTATTGATATTACTTTCTGCCTTCTGCCTTTTACCTTTTTCCCTTGTCTTAAACCAATCTCTGAAAGTTCTTTCTGCAAATTTTGGAATTGAGCGTTTATGTGTAACACCGGCAATTGTTTTTGCAATAGAACCCAACACCGGTGTTTGTGTTAGAAAGTTTACAATGCCGGGCATTTTTGATGCAAGTCTCGACCACCAATAGATCCAACCAAACGCATAAGCAGTTCGTGGCCTCAACTTCCCTTCATAATAATGCGATAAAAATTCTGATTTATATGTTGCCATATCCACGTTTACGGGACAATCTGCTTTGCAGCCTTTGCAGGCAAGACATAAGTCCAATGATTGTTTTACTTCTTCATTTTTCCAACCTCCTTTTAATACATCGCCTTCCATCATTTCAAAAAGCATGCGGGCTCTTCCTCTTGTGCTGTGTTCTTCTTCACGGGTAACCATGTAGCTTGGGCACATCGTTCCTTCTTCGTGCCGGCGACATTTACCAACACCCACGCAAAGATTAGATGCTTCTGCAAAATTGAAATGCTGTTCGGGAAATTGAAAATGCGTTTTAAGATCAGGAGGATTATAAGTAGTGCCGGTACGAAGATTATTTGTTTGTCCATAAGTATTTAAAATTTTCCCGGGATTCATTTTCCATTGCGGATCCCAAATAGTTTTAAACTCATGAAACGCCTGCATAATTTCTTTACCAAACATAATCTCGAGTAAGTCGCCGCGTGCCTGCCCATCGCCATGTTCGCCGGAGTTAGAGCCACCGTAGCTTACAGCGAGATGTGATGCTTCGATAGTGAATTGTTTATACTTTGCAATTCCATCTTCTGTTTCCAGGTCAAAACCTACGCGGCAATGAATACAACCTTGCCCAAAGTGTCCATATAATGAAGGATTGTAATCATACTTTGTAAATAACGCACGAAGGTCTTTTAAGTAATCGCCCACCTTTTCAGGAGGGCATGCGGAGTCTTCCCAACCCGGATGCATTGTGGGTAAACCCGGCACTGCTGCAGTTGCGCCAAGCCCAGATTCTCTCACTTCCCAAAGCATTTCTTCCTGTTTCTCATCATCAAACAAACTCATCGTTGGAACGGTGTCTCCTTTCTTTAATTCTTCCATTAAGTCTTTTGCTGTTTGATCGGATTGCTCTTTAGTATCTGCTCCAAATTCAACCAGCAACCATGCTTCGCCCTGGGGTAACAAAGGAATGTCCTGTACATTTAAACCTTTCCTTTTCATGTATTCAATCAATAACTGATCAATGCCTTCAAGACCTATTGGCTTATGGGATAAAATTTTCGGAACAGCATAACCCGCTTCAGGTAATGTTTGATAACCTAACACAAGCAGGGATCGTTCTTTCGGGGCTTTAAGTAAATTCATCGTTGCTTCCAAAATGGTCACTAACGTACCTTCTGAACCAACTAATGCAGCAGCCACATTAAAACCATTTTCAGGAAGCAGTTGCGGTAAATTATAACCTGATACACGCCGGGGAATCTTTGGAAATTTTTGACGAATGAGATCAGCATATTTATCGCGGAGGTCTCTCATCTTTTTATAAATTTCTCCTTTCCTGCCACCTTCTTTAATAATATTTTCAAGCTCTTCATCAGATGTTGGACCTACTTTTAATTTAAGGCCATCATAAGTAACAACCGTCATTGTTTCAACATTATCAGCCGTTCTCGCTCCTTTGCCTTCAAACTGGGCCATTACCGAATGTATGCCGCATGAATCATTTCCCAGCATGCCACCTAATGTGCAGTGGGTGTGGGTTGCAGGATCGGGACCAAACGTTAATCCGATTTCTCTTTCAGTTGTGTGACGCATAGTATCCAATACAATTCCCGGTTCAATCGTCACTAATTTTTTTTCTTTGTCAATATGTAAAATGCGGTTATAATATTTTGACATATCCATGAGCACAGCTACATTGCAGCACTGACCGGCGAGGCTTGTTCCGCCACCACGCGATAAAACCGGTGCATTATATTTTCTACAAATGGCTATGGTATTTATAATATCTTTTTCATTTTTTGGTAATATAACGCCAATGGGTACCTGCCGATAGTTGGAGCCATCAGTTGCGTAAAGCGCCCTGCTTCCTTTATCAAACCTTACTTCGCCATCTATCACAGCCATCAATTCTTCTTCGAGGCTGTCAGCATCTACATGCATCGCATCTTTGGTTTGAAAACGGGTGTCCAGGTTTTCAGGATCGTTATTATTGTGGTGGCGATTTCCATTTCCTTTATACTTTGGATCAATATCTTTCGCTCTTATTTTTTTTATTTTTTTATCTTCTGTTATCATTTGAAGGATTATTAAATTTTATATTTAAGCACGTCTTTTTCTTTTAAGGTTAAGCCAATTCCGGGCTTCGACATATCGGGATAGATCATTCCATCTTTTGGAGAAGTAACTCCATCAAAAAACATTTTTTCTATGCGAATATGATCATGAAAATATTCAGCGATATAAAATGAAGGCAATGCTAATGTTGCATGCAAATGCAGTGATGGCGCACAATGCGAAGAGAAAGGAATTTGAAAAGCTTCTGCCATATAACCCACCTTCATAAAATAAGAAATGCCACCGCAACGGGTGGCATCTGCCTGTAAAATATCTACTGCACCTGCATGCAGCATCTTGTCAAAATAAGGAAGATTATATCCGTATTCGCCTGCCGCAATATTTATTTTATAAGGTGCATGCTCTCTTATAAAATGCAATCCTCTAAGGTTGGCAGAAGTAACCGGTTCTTCATACCAGCTTACATTGTATTCATTAAAAGCATCGGCTTTTTGCAATGCCTGTTTAACGGTGTAAGCTCCGTTAGCATCAACAAATAATTCTGCGTTAGTACCGATTGCTTTGCGGGCCGCCTTTATTCTTTCTACATCTTTATCGGGTTCGCTTCCTATTTTCATTTTGAAACGGGTAATACTTTGAGATGCCCAGTTTTCAAACTGTTTCTGCGTTTGTGCATTACTGTAAGACGTAAATCCTCCACTTCCATAAATAAGCATCGCATCTTTTACCTGTCCCAATAAGGAACACAAAGGAAGATTCAGAATTTTTGCCTTCAAATCCCATAACGCATTATCCACGGCGCTTACAGCCATCATGGCTATACCACAATCGCCATTGTTTCTAATTGCACAGATCATTGATAAAGTAATGCTATCAATATTCATTGCATTTTTTCTAACAACAATTTGCTTTAATGTTTTTTCAATTACTATACCCGCAGCCTCATGTGCATAGGTATAACCAATGCCAGCTTTCCCTGAGGCAGTAATTTCCACTAATACCATTGTCGTGCTGTTCCATTCTATGGTTCCGTCTGCCTCCGGTAAATCTGTGGGTACTTTATAGGCAGAAACTTTTAAGTCTTTAATCAGTATGCTATCATGCTGTTTCA
>CBIGQT010000146.1:0-7019 GCA_966191655.1 uncultured Ginsengibacter sp. | reverse complement strand
GAATGAATGCGGCTTTTGCTTTTGCCATCAATACACCAAAAAACCCCCTGAACTGGTAGGCCACGGGGAACCGGCGTAAGTAGAAATTCCCGCCAAGGTGTATTCCGTTTTTTACCTGTGCATTATATTCTTCCATAGAAGGCATGCCCACTTTTTCTCCTTCATGATAAATGCCGGCAAAATCTGCATTGTTTAATTCATATACGGCTGAAGCCAGGATTCCATATGGTTTCATTTCCGTTGATATATCATGAAGGTAATCTGCATAAGCCTGGCAAGCGGCTTTCCATAGTGGCGCATCCTTGTGCGAAGGAGCATCAGTAAGTAACATGCTCAATCCTTCCACCATTAGTTGTTCATCGCTGCGATGAAAGTAAGCAAGTATTCTTTTTTTCGTTCTTGATTCATAAAAAAAACCATGCAGTGGCATTGACCAGTCAGTGCGTCTTTCCATTTGCTGGCATTCCATTACTATATGCGCATACCGAACCGCCGCATCCAGGTAAGATGATTCTTTGGTAAGCCGGTATAGATTCATAGCAGATACTGTGGCAAGCGCATACATATCCACTTCATTGTGTTCGTCTATGGAAGAGTCAAGCCGCTGTGTAGCGAAGGCAAAATCTTCCATCGCACTTTTGCTGCACCAATGCGCAAAAACCGGATCATCATTTTTATAAAAAGGAACGGCCATGGCGCAATAAGATGCAGCGATAAAATTATCGGCAGGGTTATTAGTAGCTTTCCCCTCCATATCATCTTTAGTTCCGGTAAGATTATCCGTCCAGATACCGATGATGAGGCCGCCTTCCCTGTAACCATCGCCAAACCTGGTTCGCATAGTCCAGTCCAGGCCCCAGCGGGCTTCTTCCAGTAAACGTTTATATAGTGGTTCGTTTTTATTTTTAACTGATTTCGCCAGTTCCAGCATCGACATTCCTCCTCTGGCTGTATTACCTACTCCCTGTGTAAGATCGGCAGCATCATGCCATCCCCCGTTTACGGTTAACCGCCTGCCGTCTGGATCTACAGTTGTTACATCCTCGTGGCATACCTGGTGAATGCCCGGCTGATCATAGCCACATCTTTCTGCAAAGAAAAAATTGAGCGTGTGCCATGCCGTAGCGAGGTAAGCATCATTCCCTATCGGAAAAGGTTTGGTTATCCTGTCACCAATTTTAAGCGTGTAATATCCTGGCTCGTTAAAGGCGGTGAAATCCATCTGGACAAAACCGCTATCCAATCTTTTACCATTGCCGGTAAATACAATTTTTTTATTCGCATTCATCAACTGAAATGCTGTACCAGTCACATTTTGCACCAATGCCTGTTTCGTGGCTCCCGTTCTATAACCACTATTGCTATACGCAATTGCATCTCTCCTCAATTGAAATCCCCTTGTGTTCTCAGCTTCTACTTTTTCTATACGCATATCATCAATATTCAGCTTTATCATATCTGTAGCTCCCTGCGGAGAACCGGTGAGCATAATATTTACAGAGAACCCGGTTACGGAATCGCGGTACAGGTCGGGTATTTCCCAAATAATTTGCTGCCATTTGTTGGGATATACTGTAACAAAATGCTGCCCCTCAAACCTGCCCGGCGTGGGCATGATATGTTTACCACCGTTATATAAAGTACACCCAACAAAAAAAGAATAAAAGCCCGGCCCATCTGTGTACACCCATACAGAGAAGCGGTTAAAACCACGTAGGTCTTCTCCCTTCAGTGGCCTGATCACTTCGGCAAAAGCATAAGCTCTGTTAGTTGGATTTTTTTTAGGAAGAGACGTAGGCGTTTCTAGTAGGATACTACCCTTGCCACTTATCGTATTGTTGTGGTCAATTTGTATCGTGCCCGGGCCAGTATGTTTCAAAGAATTGAAATCAGCAGCCAATGGTAAACTGCGTGATTTCTCTACTTTCTTCTTTAGCCATCTTGTAATGCCCATATCTGCGGAATCAGCTTTCATGGCTATGCCAAGGTAACTGCTTTGCTGAAGCTGTTTCATTAAGTTCGCATCCTGCGCCCTAACCGGGCTCAGCCAATATGTTGCAATAAGCATTGATAACCCTTTAATCTGATGCATTATATAAATGTTCATTCTAAAAAATATTTAATAATCATGGTAAATTATAAAAAATATAAGGAATGTATTTATTCTCCTTCCCCCATTGGCTTACGCAGCGTAGCATCAGCGCCGTTAGAGTCGGCTATAAATTATAGTACTTAGAGATGTTTCATGCATTATTCGTTGTCTTCTTTATTCTTTGGCATCTTTCTTTATTTTCTCATCGTATTGTTTTTGCAAATCGCTTAATGTGGCATCATAACCGGCCCGATCTATAAAAGCGGCAGGATTATATGCATCGCCGGGCTTGTGCTTGTCATGTAGTTTGAACTGGCTGGCATGCGAGGCAAGCCATATATCAAAGGAGATATTTTTCATGGCTTCTAACGTATACGCATAATCGCCGGATATTTCCGGATAAGTTGTGACCGATGCAAATGGCTTGTCTGTAACTATCGTAGGCAGGTTAGCAATAAGTATTTTGTAAGCTCTTAGACTGTCTTTTACTGTAAACAGAAAACTACACGATCCTTTTGTATGGCCCGGATGATGCAACATTATCAGTTGCATTTCCCCCAGTTGAATGGTATCCCTATCATGCAATAAACGATCCGGTTTCACCGGTTGATAGGTACTTCCATGCCCGCCCAATGCATAATCTGAGTTACCACCGGTTGCTAAAACATCCGCTTCTTTTTCATCCACCATTAACTGAGCGTGTGTCATATTTTTTATGGCAGCCATAGCGCCCATGTGATCATAATGGGCTTGTGTTGTCAGCAGTATTTTAGTATCGGCAAATCTAAACCCTAACGTTTCAATACTGTTTTTTATTTGGGCTGCCGAGGCTGCCAGTCCTGTATTGATCAATATATTTCCTTGTGTGGTGTTAATAAGATAACAAGCCAGGTCGTATGTGCCTACGTAGTACAGGTTGCCAGCAATGCGAAATGGCTGACAGGGCATAGTCCATTCTGTATTGGTTATTTTAGGCTGATGTACTTTTTGTGCTGTTGCTGATAATGTTGTTATTGATAAGATAGCAAGCAGCATATTTTGTAATAGGCATTTAAACATAGATTTGTTATTGAATTACATTGAATATTCAAATATATCGGCTTGAGGGATATTTTCAATTTTGTTTAGAAAATATTTTATTGTCAGAAGAAGATATTTTGCAGCTATTCGTTACCGTTAGTGTCACCTATTCAAACTTTTTCATAAACGCTTTCGCCCTGCTTTTGAAAGCAGCCGTCTGCGTTGGCAATTGTTCTTCTATCAATAATTTTATTTCCGGAATGATTTCAGGATATTTATTTGCCAGGTTACCCAGTACCGTTATTGAGAATGCCTTAACAGCCACGGCTTCTTTTGGAGATTGTAAATACTGAAAGCAAATATCCATAATATCACCTTCGTATTTCTCCGGAATAGTTACAGCCTGCAAAAGCCTTACTGTATTGCGTTTTATGGAATCATGCAATTGCTGTTTTTTTAAATTTGCAATTAATTCAGCATAATTATTTTTTATTAAACCGGGATGCTTAATAACACAATAACTTAATGGCCACGCTGCTCTTTGAGTAATTCTGTATTCGCTGTTTAAAAATAATTGGAATAATTCATTAAATCTTTTTTGATCATTGCCGACCCATGCAACAATAGCATCACATTGTTTTTTGGAATGTTCCTCTAAGATGGTTGCTTTTAAATTCACGACCTTATAGATTAAATATTGACATATTGCTTTACTGAGTTAAAGAGCTTTTATCAGCTTAGTCATCTTTTCAACTTCATCTTTATTTACAATTATGTGCTGCAATTTTTCATTCATCGATTCTTTGGTGTATTCCATTCTACTGTCAATAAACATACTGGCCGAACTGTGAAATTCAACAGCACCGGTACTTTCAGCTAACGAAATAATATTTTCAGAATTTACCGCTGAGCCAGGCATTATAATAATTCTGTCATCTGCCTGCAGAATTAATTGTTTAATTATTTCTGCTCCATCAATAGCCTTTTTCTGTTGGCCTGAAGTTAAAATTCTTTCGCAACCAATTTCTATAATATCTTCCAATGATTTAAAAGGGTCTTTTGTTCTGTCAAATGCACGGTGAAACGTTACGCCTAACGGATAGGCATAATCGGCTAATTCGATACATCTTATTTTATCAACATTTCCATCACTGTTTAACATTCCAAAAACAACACCATCACATCCCAGGTTTTTACATACTTCGATATCCTGCTTCATGATGGCAAATTCATTATCACTGTATAAGAAATCTCCGCCACGCGGACGTATCATTACAAATAATTCTATAGAAAGTTTTTCTCTTGCAGTTTTTATAAATGCGTATGAAGGGGTTGTTCCGCCTTCAGAAAAATTATCGCACAACTCTATGCGGTCGGCGCCGGCTTGCTGCGCAGTAATACAACTTTCTATATTGAAGCCAATAATTTCAAGTTTCATAATGCATAGTGAATTAATTCCCTATTCTTTTAAAAGGGTCAGGGGAAGGCTTCGTTACATTTTTTTATAAATAAATTTTGAGGGATATAATTTTTCTTCTCCATTACTTTTTACACAGAACACAAAACCTTCCTGTATTGCATAAGCGCCATATTCGCCGTTTTTATTTAGTGCTAAGAAGCCGACCTGTAATGTTTTTGCTTTTTCGGGATCACGTTTTACAATTCTGTCAACGGCTTTACGGCAGGCCATTTCAGGAGAATTGCCTTGCCGCATATATTCAACAACAACGTGTGTTCCGCAAATGCGCATTACTTCTTCACCCACTCCGGTTGAAGTGGCTGCGCCCGCTTCATTATCTACAAATAAACCTGCGCCAATAACGGGTGAATCGCCGACACGCCCGTGAATTTTAAATGCCAAACCACTTGTTGTTACAGCGCCACTCATGTTTCCCGACGCATCTAAAGCAACCAGGCCCATTGTGTCGTGATTGGGAGAACCATCATCAAAAAAAGATGGAGCAAACGGGCCGTTTTCTTTTTTAGTTTCAATATTTATTACGGGCTTGTATTCACTTTTTTTAAGCCATTGCTCATAAGCTTCTTCGGCAGATGGCGACAATTTCCCGGACTCTTTTTTGAACCCGTTTTCAATAGCAAATTGCTGTGCTCCTTCACCCACCAGCATTATGTGCGGCGTAGTTTCCATAATTTTCCTTGCTACAGAAACTGCATGTTTTATTTGTTCGATTCCGCCAACTGAGCCGCAATTGGCATGTTCATCCATAATGCAGGAATCCAGTGTTACAATACCATCTCTGTCGGGATAGCCGCCAAGGCCAACACAACAATTAATGGTATCTTCTATTTGCATGGCGCCTGCTTCCACCGCATCAAGCGCCCGCCCATTCGCCGATAAAATTTTCCAGGCAGCTGTGTTCACATCTTTGCCCGTATCCCAGGTAGATATAACGATAGGTTTCGTTTGTGCTACGCCGTTAGTAAATACATTTTTAATAGAAAGTAAAGGTGTTGCCAGGCCGGAAAGCTGTAGAAATTTTCTCCTGTTAAGCATGTGTGATTATTTATAATTTTAAATAAAACGTATTTCGGCAACGCTCCTATTTGCGATGAATAGAAAGTTTCTGAATCATACCATCGGACATCGAATCTGCATAAAGACCATAAGCGTTTACTATTGCTCCTTTTGTATTTCCATCGTTTGATTCAATTGCATATACCACTGCTTCATCAGACGGATTAGACTCGCCCTCAAACCGGTATACTTCTGTAATTTCAAATTCATTCGGATTCAGACATTCATTTGTTTCATTACAAATTAATTTATCGAAAGCAATATTAAAATCTTTTGTATATCCTCTTGCTTTTAGACTATTAAGCGCAGTGGAGACGGTGTCGTAATTTAACATCATATATTTTTTATCAAAAATAAAACATTCCATTCTGATACGTGTTTGGGGAATGCATTCTGCATAAAAATATTGATAATGATACTTTATGTAAATTGCGTTTATAGACACTAAATGTGGATGAAAGAATAATATGAGTAAAAAAACCGGAAAGAAAAAACAAGTTCCTTTGGTTAAAGGAGTTTTAGACATTACACGCTCAGGCATTGGATATGTAGTTGCAGAAGGCAGAGATAATGATGTTCTTGTGAGGCCAAATGATTTTAATAAAGCAATGCACGGGGACCTGGTAAGAGTTAAATTGAAACAATCGGGCGGCAGGCGTACCGAAGGAATAATAGAGGAAATTGTTGAACGGAAGCAAACAGAATTTATCGGCGATATTGAGGTTAAAGAAAACTTTGCCTTCTTCAGGCCGGATAGCCAGAAACCGATTCCTGATTTTTATATAAGCACCCGAAATCTTAACGGTGCAAAAAATAATGACCGCGTTGTTGTGAAACTTTTAAATTGGGAAAAAGGAGAGAAGAAACCGGAAGGCGAAGTAGTAACGGTACTCCAGGCAAAAGATATGAATGATATGGCGATGAAGGAAATCCTTATTCAAAATGGATTTCCATTGGAATTTCCTAAAACTGTTTTGGAAGAAGCCAATGCTTTAAAAGAAATAATAGATATAACGGAACTGGTTAAACGAAAAGATTGCCGTAATGTTCTCACTTTTACAATTGATCCTGCCGACGCCAAAGATTTTGACGATGCGCTTTCTATTCAAAAGATTGGAAAAGATGAATATGAAATCGGAGTACACATTGCAGATGTGAGCCATTTTGTTAAACAGGGTTCGGAGCTGGATAAAGAAGGATACAGCAGGGCAACGAGTGTATATCTTCCCGATAGGGTAAACCCTATGCTGCCTGAAAAAATTTCCAATGAGCTTTGCTCACTTCGCCCTAACGAGGACAAGTATACGTTTTCTGTTATTTTCAAAATAAACAATAAGGGAAAAATAAAAGATTACTGGCTGGGTAAAACTT
>CBIGQT010000145.1:0-7046 GCA_966191655.1 uncultured Ginsengibacter sp. | reverse complement strand
CAAAGTAAATTTAAATATAACAGTAAAGGTTAAACGAAAATAACTTTATTCAATCGTAAAAGAGGTTATTAATCCCAGGCCGTGTCTCTCCTCCGAGCTTTGAAGCTTAGCAGGACACGGACGGTAATCCATTCAGCGGGATATTATAATACAGGGGAACAAGGAGTATATTTGATGAACGATTTGTGAATCTGCAACGATACAAACATGGGAACATGGGGAACATCAATAAAAGACAGTAACGCATTTGCTGACATTTATAGTGAATTTTTTGACCGATACAGTAAAGGTGAACAATCCGACAATATATCTCAAAGAATAACTGCAGATATTTGGGAGATGTTGGAAATTGAAGAAGAGAAGCACAGTTTCTGGTTTGCACTTGCACTTACTCAATGGGAGACTAAATCGCTTGATGCAAAAGTATTATCAAGGGTTGAAAACATTATCACTTCCGGGAATGATTTAAAACTTTGGTTAGATTTTGGAGCAAGCGAGCAAGACATTAAAAAGCGAAGAATTCTGAAATTTTTGGTGTTTTCAACTCTATGCCTTAACTTTGAATGATTATTCAATCATAAATATGCCGAGGACAAGTAAACAGTTTGAAGAACTTAGAAACATAAAAATAGAACTGATCGAAAGTGTAGCGATGAAGTGCTTTGCTAATAAAGGATTTCACAGCACTTCAATAAGCTATATTGCCAGGGAAGCTGGCATTTCTTCTGGTTTGATGTATAACTATTTTTCAAGTAAAGATGAACTGCTTAAATCCATCTACTTAAAAGGTATAAAAAAGGTATTTGCTCCAATAGAAGGCGAAACACTCACCAAAAAAAAGTTCATTGCTTTCATTCAGCATATATTCAATGAGATAGAAAACAATATTCCATTTTGGAAACTGTATTTTATCGTAATCAGCCAGCCAGATGTATTGGCTCAATATCAAGAGTATATGTTAGAAGCAGCTTTGCCAATTATGAACGCAATCATAAACTATTTTGCTAAGCAAGGTATGCAAAGCCCTGAAATTGAGGCACAGTTTCTTTTTTCTACCATAGATGGTGTTTGTATTAATTATTTAGTCAACTACCCGAAATATCCTTTAAAACAAATCAAACAAAAAATTCTAAAAAATTATGAGTAATAAAAAAATTCTAATCTCTGGCGCTGGTGTTGGTGGACTTACCTTAGCGTATTTTCTGCAAAAAAGCGGTTTCCAACCCATTATTATTGAAAAATCAGCATCGTTAAGAGATGGTGGTTATATGATAGACTTTTTCTCTTCTGGAATATCTGTCTCTGAAAAAATGGGAATTATTGACCAATTAAAAGAAAAAAATCACCACTCTAACATAATCATTCAACAAAATGAAAACGGTAAAAAACAATTCATTTTAAATATGTCGGGTTTTCGAGAGTCTGTTAAGGGGAAATTGTTCAATTTTTTACGCACAGATTTGGTGGATGTACTTTATAAAAAAGTAAAAGACAATGTAGAAATTAGATTTTCGACCTCAATACAAAATATAGTTCAAGATGCTGACAAGGTTACAATATCATTCGAAGATGGGAAACAAGAAACATTCGACTTACTTGTTGGTGCCGATGGATTAAGATCCAATGTACGGGCAAAAGTATATGCACCTGAAAAAATTGAGGAGTTGTATCTTGGTAGTTACGTCTGTGGCTTGGAGCACAATGTCCCAATTAATGTGAATAAAGGAGAGGTAATCTCAATGCTTTGTCCAAAAAAGCAGATAATGACTTATGCTACTGGCAAAGGAATTTCAAATAGCCTTTTTGTATTCAAATCTCCTAAACTCAAACTTTTAACTGCGAAAGAAGAGGTAGAAGTTTTAAATAAAGAGTTTGCCGGTTTTGCTTCCCCGGTGCCTGAAATAATTAACGAAGCATTCAAAACAGACAAACTATTCTTTGATGAGGTAACCCAAATCCGTATTCACGACAAATGGCACAAAAACAGAGTGGTGCTAATTGGTGATGCCGCTTTCTGTATTACGCTACTTTCAGGGCAAGGTTCTTCGATGGCAATGACAGCTGCTTATGTTCTTTCTGAACAACTGGAAAAACACAGAGATGATTATGAAACTGCATTTGCAGAATATGAAAAATCACTTCGGCCAATGATTGAAAAAATGCAAAAAAAAGCTGTTAACAATTCAGCAACATTTGTCCCGACTTCGAGGTTTACCCTTTGGATAAGAAATATTTTTGCCCCACTTATATTCAAAAAAATATTTTCCTGTCTATTAATAAAGCAATTGGGAGCAGATAACTATTTTGAAAAAAATAACGGTAGCTAACCCGGACGGCGATCCATTCAGCGGGATATTATAATACAGAATGAAACAAACACAACTAAAAAGACGCATGTGGATTAGAACGTTGAAAACAACCTCCTGAAGCATAAACTGTTCTTTCTAATATATTTGCACTCAAAAAAGATAAAATGAAAATTATTTTCTTATTCGCATCTATCGCATTTGCAAACGGACTGCTGTTTGCTAACATTTACACTTCCATGATTGATGCAAAATCGTGGGGAGCAGACATACCGTACTCCATTGAGACGGCAAGGCGGTATTTCAAATCAATAAACCCGGGAAATTTTTTTAGACTATTTGCTCCAATCAATCTAATATTAAGTTTGGTCACATTGATTTTGTTTTGGAGAGTATCTACAGAAGTCAGAACTTTTCTGGGTATAGCATTTGCGTTACATGCACTGGCAGACGTATTCACATTCGCTTACTTTTACCCAAGGAATGACGTTATGTTTAAAACAGCACAACTTACAGATGTTGATGCCATCAGAAAAGCATGGAGAGGATGGAATTCTATGAACTGGCTAAGGTCATTTATTTTTCTTGTTGGTATAATATTTTCTTTTTTGGCATTATATAATATTTACAATAAATAATAACTTCTGCTCAGTTAAATGAAAATGTCGTTTAGTGAAGAAGTAACAGGTAAGGCTATCCGTAATTTTTCTTAAAAATGATTTCGTTTTTTGAAAGATTAATTTATTCGCCGGCACCGCTATTTTCTTTTGAAGAATTCCCTGAAAACTTAGATGACTTGAGCTTTCCTAGCAGGAAGCCAAATACAAGACCCCCGATTGCTCCACCAAGAATTCCAGCTAAAGTAACTCCAACAATTTCACTGGTTGTATGATTTTTGCCGGATAAAAGACTATCTGAAATAAATAAAATTGCCATGGTTATTCCAAAAATAAATCCAGTCCTGATTTTATTGCTCATAGTAAATTACTGACGACTAAAAATGATATTCAAATTTTAGTAAAACCCCAAACAACTTAAAGATACGAAGTTGCTTTCATTAGCGTTTTAATCATAACGTGTAATTACCAAATTCAAAACAACATAAAAGTGCATTCTGCCTCATCCATTCAACTTCCATTCATATATACTAATTTTAGCAATTCTAAAATCCGAACTGATTGAATTCCCAAAGAATATACCTGCTTATTGTTTTGCTATTGCTTTTTGGAGATTGCTTTTCTCAAACTAACCCGGAACACCTGTCTAATCTGAGAAAGAAGTATATTTCAACTAAAGTAAATCCTGTTCACTTCGACAGCAGCAGTGTAATTCCAAATACAGTTTCTATTGCAGGCATTTCCAATGATGCTTTTCACATTGATTACGTAAATGCGTTACTTACATTCACAACCGCTCATTTACCTGATAGCGTTTATGTTACTTACCGTGTTTTTCCTTTCAGATTAAATAACGTTGCACGACATTTTAATTACGATAGTGTGCGGTTTAATTTTGAAAAAGAAAAGCCCTACATCATTAAAAGCAATGCAGCTCAAAATAATAAGGTTATTGATTTTGGAAACTTCAATTACAATGGGAGCATCGGCCGTGGTATTTCGTTTGGCAACAGCCAGGATGCAGTTGTAAATTCAACACTAAATCTCCAGTTGAATGGGTACATCGGCGATAGCCTTGAATTGACGGCAGCAATAAGTGATAACAATATCCCGATTCAGCCCGAGGGCAATACTCAGAACCTGAATGATTTTGACAGAATATATATGCAGGTAAAAAAGGGTGGATGGCAGGCAAACTTCGGCGATATAGACATAAGGCAAAGCCAGAATTATTTCCTTAAGTTTTATACAAGGTTACAGGGCGCATCATTTATAACCGATAATAAAATTGGGAAGAATTCAACCAATTCTTTACTGGTGAGCGGTGCTATTGCCAAAGGAAAATTTAACCGAAATGTAATTACGCCAATTGAAGGAAACCAGGGACCGTATCGTTTGTCAGGCGCCAATGGTGAGTTATATTTTACGGTATTGGCAGGAACGGAAAAAGTATTTATTGACGGCCAACTGCTATCAAGGGGAGAAGACCAGGATTATATTATTGACTATAACACGGCGGAGGTAACGTTTACGGCTAAACGCTTAATTACAAAAGACAGCAGGATACAGGTAGAGTTTCAATATTCCGACAGGAATTATCTTAACTCACAGTTGTATGCAAACGATGAAATAAATTTAAATAAAAAACTAAAGTTCACCATTGGAGCATATTCCAATGTGGATGCAAAAAATTCTTCCATCAATCAAACACTTGATGTAAATCAAAAAGAATTTCTTTCTCAAATAGGAGATAATACAGACAGCGCTTTTTATCCCGATGCCGCTTTGGACACTTTTTCTGTTAATAAGATTTTGTATAAAAAAATTGATACCGTGTATAATGGCCTACATGATTCTATATATGTTTATTCCGTTAGTAAGGCAGATACATTGTATAATCTTTCTTTTACGAATATTGGTTCCGGAAAGGGAAACTATATACAGGCAACAGGCAATGCAAACGGGCAGGTATTTATGTGGGTTCAGCCTGCAAATGGAGTTCCACAGGGATCCTGGGAACCTGTAATTTTATTGGTTGCTCCTAAAAAACAGCAAATAATAACTCTTGGAGGGCAATATTTTATCAATGACAAGACTTATATAAAAACTGAAGTTGCATTAAGTAATTATGATGCAAATACTTTTTCATCAAAAGATAAAAATAATGATAATGGCTTTGCCGGTAAGTTTGAATTTACCAATGAGCAAAAGGTGTTGCGCAATCTTCAGAAAGATCTCACTTTGCAAAGCAGTGTTATTTATGAATATGTTCAGGATAGGTTTAAGCCGGTGGAAAGATTGCGGAATGTGGAGTTTAACCGCGACTGGAGTCTTCCTTTCGATGCACCTGCTGCAACCGAAAATTTAATAACCGGTTCTTTGCAATTGCATGATGCTAAAAACAATTACCTGCATTATGAACTCACCAACTATAATCGCAGCGATAATTATAATGGCATTCGAAATTCAATAGAAAATTTAATGATGTTGAAAGGATGGAAAATTGCTGATAAATTTTATATAACCAATATCAATAGCAGCATACAAAAAGGTTCTTATGTAAGGCCGTCTATAGATGTTTCCAGAAAATTTCCTGCATTAAAAGATATAACTATTGGCGGAGGCTTTTCAGCGGAAAATGATCAGCAGCTCAATAATCAATATGATACATTAATGCCGGAGAGTTTTGCATTTAATTTATGGCAGGTATATGTAAAGTCAACGGAAAAAAAATTAAACCGCTGGGGTATAACCTATTTTGAAAGAACTAATAAAATTCCATTTCAAAAAGATTTGATAACGGGTGATAAAAGCCAAAATGTAAGCCTGATAACTGAACTTTTAAAAAATGAAAATCACCAGTTTAAATTAAATCTAACGTACCGGAATTTAAATGTAATTAACCAGGGAGTAATAAATGAAAAGAGTGACCAAAGCCTGTTGGGCAGGGCGGAATACACCGTTCATGAATGGAATGGATTTGTTACCGGCGGTGTTTTATATGAACTAGGATCAGGGCAGGAGCAGAAGACAGAATACACTTATATACAGGTTCCGGCTCCGGAAGGATATTATACCTGGAATGATTATAATGGCGATGGTATTCCACAATTAAATGAATTTGAAGTTGCTGTTTTTCCCGATCAAAAAACATGGATAAGAATTTTAACTCCAACCAATGAATATGTAAAAGCAAATTACCTGACGTTTAACTATAATATAAGTATTACTCCTTCGTCAATTATAAAAAGTACCGTAACAAATAATTTTTTAAAATTTGTAAACAGGTTAAGCGGTACTTCGTCTTTGCAAATAAATAAAAAAGACCTGGCTGGCGACAAATCATTTGAATTTAATCCATTCGGTAAAAACCTGGTTGATACCACTTTAATTTCGCTTACTTCTTTCTTATCAAACACTTTATATTTTAACCGCAAAAGCGTTAAGTGGGGAATTGACATAACACAACGGCTTAATACCAGTAAAGCATTGTTGAACTATGGATTTGAAAGCAATAAATTGAGCGCCTTTATTTTAAACGGCAGATGGAATCTCAATCGCTCTATTGCCACATCTTTAGCCAATAAATATGGAGTGAACCAATTGATCAATTCTTCATTTGAAAACAGGAACTATCAAATAGACGAAGTTTCGACGGAGCCTTCAGTAAGTTATATTTATAAAAGCAATTTGCGTGTAAGCCTTATCTATACTTATGATATAAAGCGAAATAAAATAAATTTTATGGAGAAGGCAATTAACAATGCAATAGCAGCTGAAGTAAGATATAATGTTTTATCAAACGGAACATTAAACGGAAGATTTTCTTATAACAACATCAACTTTAACGGGGGAAACGGAGGAAGCGCCAACAGCACAGCAGGTTATATTTTATTAGACGGTTTGCTGCCCGGAAAAAATTATTTATGGAATCTTGAGCTTACAAAAAGACTTGCCGGAAATATAGAAATTAATCTTCAATATGAGGGAAGGAAACCGGGAACTGCGCCTACTGTTCATACAGGAACTGCATCAGTGAGAGCTATATTCTAAAGTAAATGAAAATTAATTACCAAGGCCTGCGATCATGTTAATGGTTAGCGCGATCATAATTGTATTATAG